>JAVBSA010000058.1:0-5207 GCA_031556915.1 Victivallis sp. | reverse complement strand
AAATCGACGACGGCTATCAGACTTTTATGGGCGACTGGTTCGACCGGAACGGCGGGTGGCCGGAACCGCTCGAGGCGGCCGCGCTCCGCATCCGCAAGGCGGGAATGGCCGCCGGCGTATGGCTGATGCCGTTTCAGGCCTCCACCGCCAGCCGGGTCTATCGCGAACACCCCGACTGGTTTGTCAGGGACGAAAACGGAGAACCCGTTGTCAGCGAAGGCTGGTCCCCGGAACCGGACCACCTCTGGGCCTGTCTCGACGGTACCAATCCGGAAGTCCGGGATCACCTGACCCATGTTTTCCGGACCTTCCGGGCCTGGGGATTCACCTATTTCAAGATGGACGGCCTCGGCTTCGCGTTGAAAAACGGCCGCCGACACGATCCAAACGCCACGGCGGTCAGCGCCTTCCGGCTGGGGTTGAAGACGATCCGGGAGGCGGTTCCCGACGCGTTCCTGCTGGGGTGCTGTTCCCCCTATCTGCTCTGCGCCGGGCTGGTCGACATGTGCCGCGTCGGGCCGGACACGCAGCCGGAGTGGGGGACCATGATTCCGCGCGCGCTCCACTGTTCCATGGAACGCTGGTGGATGTTCGATCGCTATTTCCGGGCGGATCCCGATGTGATGTTCACGCGGCTGGACCGCACCACGCTGACGCCCGGCGAATGCCGAATGACGGTTCTCGCCGGAATCCTGACCGGCGTCGTCCTGACCAGCGACCACCTCGGCACGCTGCCCCCGGAACGGCTGGCGCTGCTTGAGCGGGCGGCGAGGTTGCGGATGCGCGACGTGCGCCCGGCAGCCTGGCGGCTCAATTGTTATCTCAACACCTTCTCCGGAACCGTGGATGGGAAAGCGGCGCTGGCCGTCATGAATGAGACGGATAAGGAGATGATCGTTGAATTCGCCGATTTCAGCCTGCCGGAGGAGTTGGAGGAAATCCTTCAACCGGCGGGTGTGCAAAGAACGCGAATCACCGTTCCGCGTCATGACGCAATTCTGTTGACGGCACCCTTATAGTTCTTCTTTCTGCCAGTCGGTGATTTCGCCGTTTTCGGAATTGAAATTGACGCCGACGATCATTATCCGCTTACCGCTGTGCAGATATTTACCGAAATATTCCCGGTCTTTGATCTGATTCAATGCGGTTTCCGCGCTCTTATCCAGTTTGAATTCAAACAGGTAGGTCCAGTCCCCGCAGCTCGCCACCGCGTCGATCCGCCCTTTATTGGTACGCGCCTCCGCTTCGATGTGAATTCCGATCAGCAGAAACAACATAAAGAAAATCGTCTGGTAATATTTCTCTTCCCTGACATGAATATCGTAAGGAATTTTTTTGAAAAATCCGCTCAAGAGATCCATAAAGCCATCCGCGTCGCCGGAGCGCACCAGCCGGGCCAATTGGACGCTCAATTCCTCGATATTTTCCTTCGGAATCCTCGTGTAATAATTCAACAGGTAAGCATCGAACGAGGATTTTACCTCGTCATTGGGGAAGCCGAGGTAATATAGCGTTACGTCGAAATCCTTTTCCGTTCCTTTGATGGTCAAGTAACCCGTCTGCAGCAGCAATGCCAGCGGATTCAGGTTGTCGATTTCAAAGGAATCGAAAACCAGTCCCGATACCGGCTCCGTCAACGCAGCCTCGAAGTCGAATCGGGTTTTTCTTGCCAGTTCCAGAAGGAAAGTCGGCGTTCCCGTCGAAAACCAGTAATTTTGGAACTCGCCGCCATTTTCGAAAAACTCGGCGACGGATACCGGATTGTACAGCAATGAGGCTTGAGCGTGAAAACGGTATCCGTCATACCACTGTTTGAGTTTGTTCAGCAGTTCCCGCCGGGGAATCTCCTGCTGGCCGGCGACCAGGTCGATCCGGTCGCCGAAATTCGCTTCCAATTCCTCCTGGGTATAGCCTAATAGATCGGCATACTTTTTATTGTAGGTGATGTCGGTCAGATTGTTCAGATCCGAAAACACCGACACATGCGCAAATTTACTCACCCCGGTCAGCAGGACAAAACGCTGTTTGGCTTCCGTGGCCTTGATGACACTGTAAAAGCCTTTCAAAACCTTTAAAATGTCCTTGACTTTCGGGTTGCCGACATTCCCTAAAATCGGCTTGTCATATTCGTCGACAAGAATAACGACAGGATTCTTGACCGACAGCTGATTGATTAATTGCCGGAAGCGGGATTGGATGGAACTCCCTGTCAATGCGATTTTATGTTTCCCGGCAATGTCATCCAGGCGCTCAAGAATATCATTCTTCAGTGCCTCAGGGGAATCCGCGTTCGTATCCCCGAAATCCAGATGGATGACCGGATGTTTCTTCCAGTCATAATCCTTTTTATAGATGGCAAGACCCTTGAACAGTTCCTTTTCGCCGTTGAAAATCGCTTCCAGCGTGGAGATCGTCAGGGATTTGCCGAACCGGCGCGGCCGCGACAGAAAATACATGCCCTTGCCGGATTCAATCAGGGACCAGATATATTCCGTCTTATCGACGTAGAGAAAATCATTTCCGATCAGGTCTTTGAATGTATAAACGCTGCTGGTCAGTTTTTTCATTAACGCTTTGTTCCCGCTGTTTCATGATGAATATACTACACTTTCAGCCTATTATCAAGTTTCAGTTTGAATCTTCGCAGGATTCGCGCGGCGTCACCTTGTAGACGCGGAGGAACTCCGTCGCGAACGCCTTGGAGCTGCCGTAGCCCACCCGGGCGGCGGTTTCCTTGACCGAAACTCCCTTGCGCAGCAGTTCGACGCCGCGGCGCATGCGGCATGTCTTCAGGTACTGATAGGGGGTCACGCCGAAGCTCTCTTTGAAGATCCGGTTCAGGTCGTGAAGTTCGATCCCGGCGTTCCGGGCGACTTCCGCCATTTTGATCTTTTTCGCCAGATGCTGTTCCAGGATGTCGCGAATCTGCCCGGCGACCGGCAGCAGGGGAGCGTTTTTTGCATGGAAGGAGAGAAACTGAAGCACCTCCGCGGCGAGCCCCGCCAGGCGGTGAACCGTCAGGGGATTCTTCTGTTCCTTTTCCAGCAGCTCCAAACGCGGGTCGAGCTCCCGGAAAAAGCGGTCGTCCGGAATCCGCAGCCAGAGAACATGTTCGAGATCGTAAAGCCGGATCATTTCATCGAGGGCGGCTCCGGTAAGGACAACCTCGTAATAAGAACATTTGTTTCCGTCCCGGTGCAGAAAATCGTTCCGGCAATGCGGATGCAGCAGCACACAGTCGCCGGGTTCGGCCAGCAGGATCTGATCGTTGCTGCGGAAATACATCTCTCCCTCCCGGATGTAAAACGCTCCGAACATCCGGGTTTGCCGGTCCCGGCGCTGATAATATTTCGCATGCATAGTGCAAGTGAGCATATGCACCACGGCGCAGGGGGTGGAAAGCGGAAGCCGCTCGAAATTGCGGAGTGTGACCTCCTCCGGATAACCGCTGCCGTAACCGACGAAACTGGAAGTATGTCGCCAGCAGGTTCCTTTTTCCGTTTCGAAAACCGCCGGATCGTGGATGATTTTCATGATTTCGAACCTTTTTTTTGTTTTTATTCCAAAATAAGATATTCTCCATCTTGGTTTTTTTCAAATAAATCCCCATATTTAAACATAGAAATACCCAACCAACGGACAGGAGAAAAAATGAAACTTCACCGGCACTTTACTTTGATAGAGCTTCTCGTTGTGATCGCGATCATTGCGATTCTGGCCGCGATGCTGCTGCCTGCGCTGAACCAGGCGCGCGGCAGGGCGCGGGCGACCACATGCATCAACAATATGAAAACGCTCGGTTTCGCCAAGTTCCAGTATTCCAGCGATAACGCCGACTTCGACGTCACATTCTGCTTCGGTACAAGTTTTGCCGGGCAATGGCATGGCAACGCCGCTTTTCTGATAAATTATTTCAATGCGACGATTCCCGCCGGCGCGACCTATCAGAGCTGGAACAAGGGGCTTCTGACGTCTCCCAACATGATTTGCATTCCTTTTTCGCGGTTGTGTCCGGAAAAAGTCCTGACGCCCGATGCCACCACCGGATTGTATTCCCTGAACTCTTACGGCTTGAACAGTGAAGGATTGCCGGTGGACAATGCCTGGAAGTACAATAAGGTGAAAAACCCGTCCGGCAAAGTCCATCACGTCGAGTCGGCCAATGAGTCGACCAAGACCGGCGCCTGGAACGTCTATTGGACGAGGGCCGCCTCCGAAACCGGTTACCTGACGGGGGCCGCGGTTCATTTCATCCATTCCCGCCGGGCGAACGCCGTGTTCTTCGACGGACACACCGGCGCGCTTACGCAACGGGAGCTGTACCCGGCCGACAAAAAAATCTGGACTCCCTATCTGTAAATCGGGCAAATCTCAATGAAATCAATATTCGTAGTCTGTCTTTTTGTCTGCGGTCTGCTTCATGCTTTGGAACTGCCGCCGGGCGCGGCGCTGGAACCGAACGGGGTCTTGAAGATCGGCAACGCGTCGCTGGGGTTCAGCGCGGCCACCGCCTCCTGGGGATTCCGGGATAACGCCAAGTGGCAAAAAATCAAAACCGAATCCGCTCAGGATTCGCAAACGTTCACCGGAGAATTTGACTTCGCCGGTGTTCAGGGCCGCGCCGTCGAGACGATCCGGAAAATCGGTCCGAACAAGTACCGGGTTGAAAACAAATTCAATTTTCCGTCGCCGGTGTTCGCCAACGCCGTTTTCGCTTCGGTCACGATTCCGCTCCCGGCGGGAAAGCTGCTACTTGACGGCAAACCGGTCGTAATCCCGGAGGCGGCCGGGGGCGCGGAACTGCTTTCCTCCCGGCCGGTTCGCTCCCTTCAGGTGGAGACTCCGGGCGGAATGAGCTTCACCCTCTCCGGCGATCTCCGCCTCATGATTCAGGACAACCGGAAGTGGTGGAAGAACGAGCTCTCCATCCGCATCGCCCACACGCCGGGGAGCGGTCAATTGAGCGAGGCGGCAACCGGATTCGATCTCGAGATCCAATCGCACGACGCGCTGCCGGTCGAGTTCGGCAAGGCGGGGAAGGGCGGCGAACTGAAGCTGGCCGGATTCCCGTTCCGGGTTCGCGAAGCCGTTATGATCGGCGGCGCGTCCCCCGGCCGGAGCGTAACAATCGAACTGCCCACAGGCTCCGAAGCGCGGGCGGTGAATCTGCTGCATGCCGCAGATTGGAAGCTGGCGGCCGGCTGGCT
>JAVBSA010000406.1:0-3941 GCA_031556915.1 Victivallis sp. | reverse complement strand
GGTATCGCACGGATTTTCAGCCGGATCAAGCAGCAGGGAATCCATGCGGTAGACGGTCAGGCCGACTCGGGGATCGGCTTTGATGTTGTCGATTTTCTGTCCCTTGGGTAAGCCGTGTATGTAGACGGCTCCGTTGTAATGCAGAAAATGCACGGGAGTCACATAGGGGGAACCGTCTTTGTTGAGAGTCGCGAGGCTTCCGGTAGAGGCTGACCGTAAAAGGCTGTCGATTTTCTCCGGCGTCAGCGGATGCGTTTTCATTCTGTGCTGCATGGATATTTCCTTGTTTAGAAAAAAACTCCCCCGGCTTTGTGGGCCGGAGGAGTTTTGCGTTTGCTTTCAGAAGGAATCTCAGGCGAGATTCTTTTCCAGCATTTCGAGCTGCTTGGTCAGCTCGGCGGGGAGATGATCGAACTTCGCGAAGTGTTCCTTGATCATTCCGAGTTCGGTCTTCCAGCCGGCGACGTCGACAGTGAGGAGTTTCTCCATGTCTTCCTTGCTGACCTGGCCTTCGAGACCCTTGATATTGATGCCTTCCGCAGTCGGCATCACGCCGATCGCGGTCTCTTTGCTGGTTTCGCTCATGCCGTTGCAGCGGTCGAAGACCCAGGCCAGAACGCGGCTGTTTTCGCCGAAGCCCGGCCACATGAACTTGCCTTCGGGACTCTTGCGGAACCAGTTCACGCAGAAGATCTTCGGCAGTTTGCCCTGGGCGGCGCCCTTCTTGCCGATGGCAAGGTAGTGCGCGAAGTAGTCGCCCATGTTGTAACCGCAGAAAGGCAGCATCGCGAACGGGTCGCGGCGGACGGTGCCGGCAGCGACGTCGAGCGCCGCCGCGGTCACTTCGGAACCCACGGTCGAACCGATGAAGACGCCGTGTTCCCAGCTGCGGGCTTCATAAACCAGCGGCAGCGTGGTCGGACGGCGGCCGCCGAAGAGGAACGCCGAAATCGGAACGCCGGCGGGATCCTGCCACTCGGCGGCGACCACCGGGCAGTTCTCGGCACGGGCGGTGAAACGGGCGTTCGGGTGCGCGGCCTTGTCGGTCGCGGTGGCGGCGTCCCATTCCTTGCCCTTCCAGTCGATCAGCTTGCCCGGAGCCGGGTAGCCGATGCCTTCCCACCAGACGTCGCCGTCTTCGGTGAGCGCGACGTTGGTGAAGATGGTGTCCTTTTCGCAGGAGAGCATCGCGTTCTTATTGGAATCCATCGAGGTGCCGGGAGCCACGCCGAAGAAACCCGCTTCGGGGTTGATCGCGCGGAGGTTACCCTCTTTGTCGAACTTCATCCAGGCGATATCGTCGCCGACGGTCTCGACCTTCCAGCCCGGAATGGTCGGGATCAGCATCGCCAGGTTGGTCTTGCCGCAAGCCGACGGGAAAGCGCCGGTGACGAACTTGACTTCACCCTGCGGATTGGTCAGCTTGAGGATGAGCATGTGCTCGGCCAGCCAGCCTTCGTCACGCGCCTGGACGCTGGCGATGCGGAGGGCGAGGCACTTCTTGCCCAGCAGCGCGTTCCCGCCGTAGCCGGAGCCGTAGGACCAGATTTCGCGGGTTTCGGGGAAGTGGGCGATGTATTTTTTATCCAGCGGGGCGCACGGCCAGACGCCGTTGTCGCTTTCGCCGGCGGCCAGCGGTTTGCCGACCGAGTGGACGCAGGGGACGAATTCGCCATCGTTGCCCAGCACATCGAGAACCTTGGTTCCGACGCGGGTCATGATGTGCATGTTGGTCACAACGTAGGCGGAGTCGGTGATTTCAATGCCGATCTTCGCAATGTTGGAGCCGACCGGGCCCATCGAGAAGGGGATCACGTACATGGTACGGCCCTTCATGCAGCCGTCATAGAGGGCCATCATGGTTTTCTTGAGTTCGACGGGGTCGATCCAGTTGTTGGTCGGGCCCGCGGCTTCCTTGGTCTTGGAGGCGATGTAAGTGCGGTTTTCAACGCGCGCCACGTCGGACGGATCCGAGCGGAACAGCAGGCAGTTGGGGCGCTTTTTGGGGTTCAGGCGGATGCCGAGACCGGATTCCACCAGTTCGTTGCAGAGACGATCATACTCTGCCTTGGAGCCGTCGCACCAGTAAACCGCATCGGGCTTACAGACAGAAACCCATCCCTCAACCCACTTCAGCAAATTCTGATTGTTGGTCGGGGCCGCATTCAGCATCTTGGCCATGTTTTCCTCCATTTGTTAGGGAAATGATTCTGGAAATATACACCCGGATCCCCCGAAATTCAAGTGGAATTCCGAAATAAACGCCATTTTTGGAGGCTGTTGAAACCGGGATCAGTCGGACAATGCGGTCTGCTTAAAATGCCAGGGCCAGTCCGACATGTCCGACATGTCCGACATGTCCGACTCGGGGTTAATTGCTCAGGAGTCTCCGCAAGCGCGTCAGCGTGAAACGCCCTTAATAATCGTGGGTGTCGGGGGATGCCCCCTCCCGGGGGCTGGTTTTTGCGCCTGGCGGCGCAAAGAACCGTCGCCCGCCTGGTGGCGGAAAAATTTTTCAAATTTTTCCTTGCTTAACGTCACCGGCGCGCGAGAAACCTTGAGGCTTTGCCTCAAACTCCACTCAAGGGCTACTCGCCCTTGAGAATCCTCGCCAAGGCCGAAAGGCCCTGGACCCGGTCGGCTTCGCCTCCCCTACTCATGGCAGCCGCAATGCCCAGGTGCATTCCGCGAGATAAGCGAGCGCCAAAATCCCCAGCGCGATCAGCGCCAGCGTGGGCGCATATTCACGGTATTCTACGTAGCGGGGTTGTTCGATGGTGGTCTTTTCCAGCCGGTTGATTTCGCTCATCACCTGTTTCATGCCGTCGGCGTCGGCGGCGTGGAAATAGCTGCCCCCGGTGGTCGAGGCGATTTTGCGGAGAAGTTCTTCGTTGAAGCTCCCGGACATCTGCTGGTAACGGGTGCGGCCGAACATATCCTGGCCGGCGACGATGGCGTTGGGGCCGCCGATTCCGACGGTGTGGATGACGACCTTGAATTCTTTGCCCAGCTCCGCCGCCTGTTCGGGGGTGAGCTTATTCTTCATGGTGTTGTCGCCGTCGGTGAAGAGGAGCAGCACCCGCCGGGGCGCGTCGGAATCCTTGAGGCGGTTGACGCCGGAAGCGATGGCCGAGGCGATTCCGGTCAGCTCGCCGAGCTGGCGCGTCTTCAGGTTCTGAAGATGCGCGGTGAGCAAGCTGTGATCCAGCGTCGGCGGGGCGAGGCTGTAGGCGACGTCGGCGAATCCGATGAGCCCGATCCGGTCGTTGGGGCGTTCGGAGATGAATTTGCGCACCTCCCGTTTCGCCACTTCGAGGCGGTCGGCCAGCTTGCCTGCCGAGATCAGTTTTTGCAGTTCTTCGCCGGTGGTCACATTGCGCGGAATGTCATACGCTTCCATGCTGCCCGAGAGGTCGATTGCAATGATGATGTCGATCCCCTGAGAACGCAGAATGATTTTTTCGTCGCCATACCGCGGCCGGGCGAGGGCGACGAGCAGAAGAGCGAAGCCGAGGAGCCAAAGCAGATGCACCGGGGAGAGGCGATGTTTTTTGCGCGTCGCCCGGAAGGGTTTGGCGGAGGGGATCACCAGTGACGGGTTCTTTTTCCAGCGCAGCAGATAGAGCGCGAGAACGGGCAGGAGCAGCAGGAGCAGAAGAACCCAGGGGTAGGCGAATTCCATGATTATTTCTCCTCCTTAACGAGCGGCGTGGTTTCGGCGACCAGCGTTTCGGCGCTTTGGATGGCGCTTTGGAGGATCGCTTCATCCGGCCGGGCTTTGGCGAACTTCACCTGGTCGGCGGCTTGCAGGAATTCCCGGAGAAAGGGGCGTTCCTTGGCCGGCAGCGGGGAATTGCCTGCATCGAGCTCATGCAGGAACTCCGGCGTGGTACTGCTGGAGACGGGAATGGAAAACCGCTCTTCCAGATAAACGCGCACCA
>JAVBSA010000469.1:0-7019 GCA_031556915.1 Victivallis sp. | reverse complement strand
TCCGGCGAAGTGATCTTCGATTACCCCGAGTCGGAGTCGGTGGCGAAAAATCTGCTCTTCCGCACCGGCGCAAGAATCGTCGACGGCGCTTTTGAGCGGGACAACGCCGCCGTGCCGATGCGGCTGACCAGCCGCGTCGATTTACGGAACTACGGGGGCGACCTGACCTTGTGGGCCGATGTTTTGATCGATCCGGCGCAGCAGGGCGGCGGCGCGCTCCGCAGTTACGGACTGTTCGGGCAGGGGGAATTTCTCGGTTCCGCATCGCAGACCCTGCTCAATTTCGCGATTCAAACTCAAAGCTCCGGCAGCTGGTACTTGCTTTGCACCGTCTCCAACGGAACGACGCTGTTCGGCGCGGCGGGCGCCGCCACGCAGATCGGGCGCGCCGAAGCGGTCGGCCGCCACCGGTACGCCCTGACGTTGGACCGGGCGGCGAATCAGCTCAAAGGCTACATCGACGGCGAGCTCAAATGGACGCAGACGCCGCCGGTCAGCTTCGGGCCGCTCAACCCCGGCATGGATTGGAGCGGCGGCGTTGCAATCGGCAACGGCAGCGACAACGCCTCCGACTACCGGATCTACGGCGCCATGATGTTCGGCCGAACCCTGTCGGCCGACGAGATCCGGTCTTTGGCGTAAACGCGTTCCCGGCGGCGTTTGAGCCGCCGGGAACTGTTTTACTTCAGCCCCCTGGTCGGGTTCGGGGCTTTGTAGTTCCGGTCCCCGCCGTGCTTTATGTACCCGCGGTATACCATGACGAAACAGCCGAGGCCCGCCAGGCCGATGAAGCCGCCCATTGTGAAGACGCACGGGTAATAGCTTCCCGTCAGGTCCAGGAATTTCCCCACCAGCGGCACGATCATCACGTTCACCAAGGCGCTGGTCAGCATCATCGCCGAATTGAACTGCGCGAAATATTCGCGCGGGAAAAGGCGCGGCGCGTAAGAGGCCATCAATGTGTTGTAACTCATGATCGAAACCCCCTGAAACAGGAAAATCCAGGCGAACAAAGTCTCCGTCTTCGCCAGCCATCCCCCGAGAAACAGAATCACGGTCTGAACCGCCATCGAAACAAGTCCCGTCCGGATCGGGTGGAAACGATCCGAAAACCACCCCAGGAAAAAACTCAGCACAAACGAAATCAAACAGATCGCCGAGTTGATCTTGCCGTAAAAGCCCATGTCCATCTGCAAGCTCTTGGCGTAGAAGATTCCGTAAATGTTGAACGGCACAATCGAAAACCCCGCGATCACCTGCGCCGCAATCACCCAGCGGTAGTAGGGGAGCGAAAAACATTCGTAGAAATAAGCGCGGACCGCCCCCGCAACCGTCGGAGGACCGGAACCCTCGGCTTCCGGCGGCGGATATTGTCCCTCTTTCACCTTGAGGCAGATACTGAACAAACCCGCCCCGTACAGCACCGCCAGCCCCAGAAAAATCAGCAGCGAATGCGTTTCGGAGTAACCCATGAGGAAATAGTTGAACAGAAACGCGCACCACAGACTCACCGCCCGGAACATTGCGAAAAAACGCCCCAGAAATTCCGTCGGCACCACGTCGGTCGCCAGCGCGTTGAAGATCGCGCTCGACAATGTCGTCCCGAAATCGAGCACGACCCAGAAGAAGCAAAACACCACAAGCGCCGAGAGATTGTACGAAATTTCCGCCAGTTCCGCCAGCAATTCCGCCAGCGCCGGCGTGAAGCCCAGGCCCGCCAGCCCGACGAGGATGAACGGAGTCGTCAGGAAAAGGTAGGGGATGCGCCGCCCGTATTTCCCGCGGTGGCGGTCGGAACGGTACGCCACAATCGGGCAGAGAAAAATATTCGTGAAATTCGGGAACGAAATCATGATGATTCCATACAGGAAATCCGACACCTCGAACCGCTTGAGCATCAACCCCGCCACCGTCCCCGCGGCGCGGTCCTTCATCGAATAGGCGAAATCCCCCCACATCAGCCAGAGGAAAAGCAGAACCAGCCCCGCGAAGGTGTAGGTCAGTGTTCCGTTGCTCCAGGTTTTCTTCATTGGAAATCTCCGCTCCGGGCGAGACTCCAGGTTTCTCCGCCGTCTTTGGACACCAGGATGACGGCCTCGCCGCCGCGCACCCCGGTTACAATGCCGCCGGTTTCCCACGAATCCCAATGGCGGATTTCGCGCAGTTTCATCCGTTCCGGATCGAGAGCGCCGGGCAGCGTTTCTTCGATTTCAGGGTAGATGAAACGCATGGTCTCATAGTAGTCGGGCGTCCAGAAACTCTGGGGCGAAAACCCGAGGTAGGCGAGGTAGAGCCAGCCGTTCCGGGGATTGATCGCCGCCTTGTGCATCCAGACGTGATAGAGCAGTTTCGAGGGCGCGACGATGGTGCGCGCCGGTTCCCAGCTTTGCCCCGTTTTTTTGCGGAACATTACAAGGCGGTTGTTGTACACCCCCGTGGTCGAGCGGTGAAAGCTGTAAAGCGTTCCACCGGCGTCGCAATTGAGCGAGCCGTAGCTCAGCCGCTCCTGGTGTTGCTCCGGCTGGAGAAAGCGGACCGGTTCGAATGCCTCCGCCGAAAACGGCTTCGCAGAGCGGGTGTATTGCGGCGGATTGTGGTGCCCGTTGAGGAGCACTTCGATGTGTCCCGCCGGATCGAAGCTGATCGCCCCCCAGTTGTGCCCGTCGAGGTTGGAACCGGCGGAGCCGAGGTAGACGGGAGCGCTCTTTTCGCCGGTCGCCAGATCGTAGGTCGTGAGAAAAGTCGGAACGCCGTGGTTGCTGCCGGAGGGGGAAAAGCGCGAGTAAAAGGGGTGGTGATATTGCGAATCGAACTTCATGTTCCGCTCCGGCGCATCGGGGGCGGGGTAGCTTGCCGGCAGGGATTTGCCCCAACGGGTTTGGGCGAGGTTGTCGGCGGTCCAGAGATCTTTTTCGCCCGGGCGGAGCCGTTCGAGTTCCGCGAGAATGGTTTGACAGCGCTTTGTCTGCGGCCAGTTTTCAACGATCCAGCCCCAGATGATGAAAAGCTTGTTCCCGGAGGTGAGCACGATGTTGCCGTCGCCGGAATGATAGTTGCAGCCGATCGCCGTTTCCGCCACTTCGACCGCTTTCCCGATTTCGAGCTCGCCGCCGTTCCGTTTCGGCGCGATGAACCGGAGCCCCCGGTAGGCGTCGTCGAAGTAGCTGTAGTCGGAGAGCATGACCACCGGCGGCCGGTCGAGCGCGTCGGGGTTGTTGCCGTCGACCTTCTCGAAGGTGGCGACCGGCAGCGGGAGCTCGTAGCTGAGGACGGTCTTGAAATGGTCGGGGGTGAATAAGAGGAGCGCCGTCCGGGTTTTCCGGTCGTACCGTTCGCCCGCTTCGTTCAGCGCTTCAAGTTGCGCCAGGAGATAGATTCCGCCGTCGCGGTCGAAGCGGACGACCGGGTCGCCGCCTTGCGCTCCCCAGTTGTGGCGGAGCCCCGCGTATCCCTTCTCTTCGGCCCAACGTTCGAGGTGCTTTCGCAGCGAAAACGTCTGCCAGCGGCCGCCTTCGAGCCATTGAATGAGCTCGCCGGAGGCGATGTAGGCCTTGCCCGCCGGGGAAAAGCTGACATAACCCGGATTGTAGCGCGGGTAATAAGCGAAGAGGTCGCGTTCGTTGCGCCCGTGGTGCTGGTAGGTGATGAAGCTGCGGGCGGTCACGACCGGCCCGTCCGCCTGATCTTCCGGAAAGGCGTGGTTGAGGTTCGGCGTCGGCCGGTCCGGGTAGGCGGTCAGGTAACGCTCGGGTTCGATCTTGGCGGGGGTGAATTCCCCCTCCTGCGGCCGGATCGATTTGAGGCGCATCGAGGCGTAAGGGCTGGGCCGGTGCCCGTTGGCTTTGGCGAAAAGGTAAATGCCGGAAACGGCTCCCCACCCGGCGGGGCGGTTGATGGTTCCGGCGTCGGCGAAGGAGAGGTCGAACTCCTTTTCGCCGGTGAAATCCAGCGGGATTTCAAAATAGAAATAGCCGCGCCCCTTCGCTTCGGGGTTGTCCGAACGGAAGGCGAGCGTGATGACGTTGTTGCTTGCCGCTTCCGACTCCAGCACGACCCGGATGGCGCGGCACTTCGACCAGTCGAGAGCGAGGCCGGTCAGGGCGACGGTGGGGTTCCGGTGCATGTCGCGCCAGAAGCCGCCGCGGATTCCCCGGTCGAAGTCGGCTGCCGGCGCGTGATGCAGCACCCACTCGCGGCTGGAAAACTCCTGATCCGACCAGAGAGAAAGTGACGTTTGCGCCAATTCCGGCGGAACGGAGTGGAATTCCGCCATATTGAACTCCAGCATGGCGAGCAACCCGATGAGCGGTATGAGCGTGGTCATAATTTTTTATTGATGATCCAGAGGGGAGCTTTGTCGCCGTTGCTGTTGAAGTCGCCCTTGTAGGGATTCATGGTGGTGTCGTAAAGGTGCCGGGTCAGGTTGACGTTGGTTTTCATCAGCGCCGCGTGGCCGTCGGCGAAGCAGATGTTGGCGCTGAAACTGTGGCGGCCGTCGACCTGGCCCACGTTGGTGCTGCTGTCGAAGTTGCACCAGATCTGATAGTAGCCGTCGTCTTTTTTGTTGCCGGTGTAATAGGTGTCCACCAGGAGCAGCAGCTTCGACGGCGCGTAGGCGCGCGTCATTTTGCCCCGGCTGCCCGAGGCGTCCGTGCGGCCGATCATGCGGTTCAACCCGTAGTGCACGTAGCGGCCGGAGTTGTAGCTTGCGCCGGTGTCCGACCAGGCGTATTCCCAGTCTTTGACGCCGAGATTGGGAATTTTGTACTGGGCGTCGCCCGACATGGAGGGGCAGGAAAACGCTTTGCCCGAGAGTTTGTAGGTTCGGCCGATCTGGTCCGACCAGACCTTGGTGTTGCCCACTCCGTTGGGTACGTCGAGCGGAATCAGATAGTCCTGGTTTTCACCGGTGTAAAGGGTGAGAGTCAGCCCGAGCTGCTTGAGATTGTTGGTGCAACTTGCGGTCTTGCCCCGTTCCCGCGCCTGGTTGAGCGCCGGCAGCAGCATGGCGGCCAGGATCGCGATGATGGCGATCACGACGAGAAGTTCAATCAAGGTAAATTTTTTCATGGCCGGATCCTTTCCGTTGAGGTTATTTCAAGTCGCTTCCGACGGTGAGACGCCATTGTTTCGTGGCGGGATTGCAGGTGAGGAGCGTCAGCTCCGCCGCCTGCCCGATGTACATTTTCACTTTATTTGGTTCCGGCAAACCGGGATCGGTTTTTCCGCCGCGGTAGATTTTCTCCTGATCCGGGTAGTGGAAAATATCGAAGCTGTCTTGGTCGGGCATCAGCTGCGTCATCGTGCCGTGCGAATCGAAGCCGAGCGTGATTTCCCCGGTCGCCGGGTTGTACATCGCCTTGTGCCCCCAGACCTTGTACATGTAGCGGTAGGGTGTGACGGGAACCTCTTCGCCCTGCCACGGTTTGCCCGCCGGCTTATAGTAGACGCCGAGATGGTTGTTGTAGACGTCGGTGGTGCTCCGGTGGACGGTGTAAAGGGTGTCGTTTTTGTCGCAGTTGAGCGTGGCGTAAGAGAGGTTCGGCGTGGATTTGCCCGGCTGGATGTATACGGGATCGCTCCATTTGCCGTAAGCGTTGTCCGCTTCGAGGCTGTAGGTGTAGGCCACGGGGTTGTGGTGGCCGTTGGCGATGACGTGGAGCGTGCCCTTGCTGTCGACGGTGATGGCGGGCCAGTTGTGGCCGTCGTCGTGACCGCCGCCGGAGAGGAGGTAGCGCGCTTCACCCAGCTTGCCGGTGGCAAGGTCGTATTCGACGATGAAGGAGGGGGCGCCGTTTTTGCTGTATTCCGTGGTGGTCTGGTGCGATTTGCGCTCATAGGAGAGTTTCAAGCCCGGATGGTCCGGCGGAATCGGCGGCATGACCGTGCCCTTGGCTCCCTTGATTTCCTGCATGGCGATGGCGTTGATCGAGGCGACGCCGAAGACGATGAAGATTTTATTGCCGCGGGTGACCGCCAGGTTGCCGCCGCCGGAGTGCTGGTCGGTCGAAATCGCGAATTCGGCGTACTTGACCGGGGTTCCGAGTTCCAGCGTGCCGTCGGCTTTCCGGGCCGGGGTCAGGAGATAGCCGGCCGGGTCGCCGTCTTTGAAGTAGCTGTAGTCGCTGAGCAGCATCACGGGCGGGCGCTTGAGGCAGTCGCGGTTGTGGCCGTCGAGTTTCTCGAAGGAGGCGAGGCGCCCCCCCGGCAGCTGGTAAACATCGAAGGTCTTCAGGTTGTCGCGCGAGTGGAAGAGGAGCGTCGTCCGGGTGTGCCAGTCGACGGTCTCGCCTTCGGCGTTGAGTTGCTCCACCGGCACGAGGCAGTAAAAGCCGCCGTCGTTGTCGGTGCGGATCGCCTTTTCGCCGAGGTTGAGGCTCCAGGTGAGCTGCAACCCGGGCCAGTTGCGCTCTTTCGCCCAGCGTTTCAGGTACGGCACGAGATCGGTATACTGCCATTTGCCGGAGGCGTCTTTGAATTGCACGAGGTCGCCGGAGTGGATGTAAGCCTTGCCGTCCGCCCCATAGCTGACGAAGCCGGGCAGGAAGTTCGGGAAGTAGTCGAATTCCGCCCGCTCGGTCGCATCGTAAAACTGGTGCGCATAAGGCGCATAGACCGCTTTGCCGTCGCGGGTTTCGGGGTGGGTATGGTTCAAGTACCTGCGCTGGAACTCCGACTTGTTCATTTTAAAGACGAATCCGTCGGCGTCTTTTTCCATTCTGGTTGCTCCGGCGAATTGCGCGCTGTTTTCGTTGGCCGCCGAATCCGGTTTCAGGGATTTCAGCACGAGGTCGGTACCGGGGTGCGGCTGCATGCCGGACATTTTGGCGAAGAAGTAGATGCCGTCGATGTGATCCCACCCGGCGGGCGAGCCGAAGGCTTCGAATTTGTCGCGGGCGATGGTGATCGTTTTCTCGCCGGTGAATTCGATCGCGATCGGAAAGCGGTAATAGTCGCGGTATGGAGTCGCCGCAGAATCGGCCGAGAAGGCGAGGTAGATGACTTCCCGGGTTGCCGCC
>JAVBSA010000282.1:0-2834 GCA_031556915.1 Victivallis sp. | reverse complement strand
CCCGGCGCAAATGTGGAAAAGAATGAACAGTATGGAACGCATCTGCACCGCAACCGGTCTTGCGATCATGGCGTTTGCCCTGTTTTTATTCATTCTGGCGACGCAAGCCAAATCCGAGGCCGGGGTGATCATGGGGGTGCTCATTTTCGCGGCGGCCGCAGTCCTGGGCGGCTGCTTTCTCGCTTACGGACTCACGGGCCAGATCGCCGACGGGTTCGTCTACGGCCTTCTCGCTCCGCGCCGGTATTTGCGCAAAGCCCCGCCGCTCATGGCGCAGATCGAGGCTTTGATCAAGCAGGAGCGCTTTGCGGAAGCCCTCAACCGGGTGGATAAAATGCTGGAACAGGATCCCGATGTCGTGAGGCTTCATATCGCCAAATTCGATCTTCTCCTGATTCACCTCAAACGCCCGGCGGACGCACTGCTCTGCGCCGAAGCTTTCTTCCGCCGCCCGGAACGGTTCGTTTCCGGAGACAACGCGGTGCTTCTGCTCCGCTATACGGAGCTCGCCCGCGCCATGCAGAAAAACCGGGACGCCGAAATGCTCCTCCGCTCCGAACTCGCGCGCCGCCGCACAGGCTACACCCGGCTGGAGCGGGAGCGCCTGAACAGCGCTCTCAAAACACTCGCCTGACCGGCGGTCAGGGGGTGAGGGTCGCTTTGATGCGGCGCACTCCGCGGCTGGAGCTCTCTTCTTTTTTGATGGAGAACTTGCCGAGCTCACCGGTGCGCCCGGCGTGGGGGCCGCCGCAGATTTCCTTGCTGACGTCGCCCATGGAGTAAACTTTCACTTTGGCGTCGTAGCGGTCTTCGAAAAGACCCATGGCTCCGGTTTTTTTGGCTTCTTCGACGTTCATTTCTTCGCAAACGATGGGCAGGTCGCGTTTGATTGCTTCGTTGACGAGGCGTTCGACTTCGGCGATCTGTTCCGGAGTCATCTTATCCTCGTGCGAGAAGTCGAAACGGAGGCGTTCCGCGGTGATGTTGGAACCGCGCTGCTCCACATGGTCGCCGAGCACCCGGCGGAGCGCGGCCTGAAGCAAATGAGTGGCGCTGTGGAGCGCAGCGGTGGTTTCCGAGTGGTCCGCGAGACCGCCCTTGAACTTCTGTTCCGCGCCGGCGCGGCTGAGTTCCTGGTGTTTGGCGAATGCGGCGTCATATCCTTCGCGATCGACTTCGAATCCCTTTTCCTGCGCCATTTCGACGGTCAGCTCGATGGGGAAGCCGTAGGTTTCATAGAGGTTGAAGGCGTTTTTGCCGGAGATCACCTTTTTGGCGATATGGGCGGGCACGCGTTCGATCAGCTTCTGGAATTCATGGGTTCCTTTTTCCAGGGTGACGGCGAACTGCTTTTCTTCGCGGTCGAGCTCGTCGCAGATGACGGCGGCCCGCTCTTTGAGCTCGGGGTAGACGCCGCCGAATTCGTCGATGACCACGGCGGCGATTTTGGTGGTGAAGGCTTCGGTGACTCCAAGCTTGCGTCCTTCGCGGATGGCGCGGCGGATCAGCCGGCGCAGCACGTAGGGCTGATCGACTTTGCCGGGCGTGATTCCATCCGCAAGGATGAAGGTCGCGGCGCGGAGGTGGTCGGCGATAATCCGTTCGGAAGCGGAACGCACGGCGGAACCCGTCTCCCCCCGGACTTCGTCGAGTTTCGCGAAGATCGGAGCGAAGAGTTCGGTTTCGTAGCAGCTCGCTTTGCCCTGGAGGATCGCGGTGACGCGCTCGAGGCCCATGCCGGTATCGACATTTTTCTGGGCGAGCGGCTCGAACTTGCCTTCGGCGTTTTTATTGTACTGCATGAAGACGTCGTTCCAGATTTCGACCCAGCGCTTGTCGGAGGGATCGTATTCTTTCGGCGCGGGCACGGGGCCGGTCCAGTAAAACATTTCGGTGTCGGGGCCGCAGGGACCGGTGGTCCCGGCGGGGCCCCACCAGTTGTCTTTTTTGCCGAGCTTCGCAATGCGGTCGGGCGACACGCCGCGGGCGCGCCAGAAATCGAACGCCTCCTGGTCGAAGGGGCAGTCTTCATCGCCCGCGAAGACGGTAAAGGCGAGCATGTCGAGCGGAATATTGAGATTTTCCCTGCCGGTCAGGAATTCAAAGCTGTAACCGATCATCTCTTCCTTGAAATAGTCGCCGAGCGACCAGTTGCCGAGCATTTCAAAGAAGGTGAGGTGCACGGCGTCGCCGACTTCGTCGATGTCGCCGGTGCGGATGCACTTCTGATGGTCGGTCAGGCGCGTGCCGCCCGGGTGTTCCGCGCCCATGAGGTAGGGAACCAGGGGGTGCATTCCGGCGGTGGTGAAGAGGCAGGTGGGGTCGTTATCGGGAATCAGCGGCGCGCTTTTGATTTCCGTATGGCCTTTGCTCTTGAAAAATTCGATAAATCTGCGGCGGATTTCAGAGGCTTTCATCAGTATTTCCGTATTTTACGTTTGAATTATGTGAAACAGGATAATATAATCGTTCCGGTGCGATTTTTCAAGGCTGGATAAATTCCACATCGTACTCGCGGCGCTGGATGGCGCGGTACTCTCCGGGCGTGCAATCGTGGACCTTCCGGAACACGCGGCAGAAATAATAGGAGTTCCGGTAGCCGCACTGCTCACCGATTTCAGCGATGGTCATCCGGCTGTTGCGGAGCAGCTGCCGGGCGTGGCCCATGCGCAGTTTGCGCAAATATTCCGAAGGGCTGGCGTGGAGATGGCGGTGAAAAAGAGCATTGAAGTAACTCGGGCTGAGTCCGCAATGGGCGGCGGTCTGATTGACCTCCAAATCCTTGTTGAAATTGTAAGTGATATAACTGACCGCCCGGGCCAGGCCGGGCGGCA
>JAVBSA010000525.1:0-5736 GCA_031556915.1 Victivallis sp. | reverse complement strand
TCAAGCGCCCGAGCCAGGCGCTGCTGCTGACGGAACGGTACGGGCTCGAGGGGTATGACGAATTCTTCAACCATTCCTGGAATCTGGTCAGCCTGAAATCCTGCTTCCCGCATAATAATTCCCGGAACGGCCTCTTCTTCGACGGCCACACCACGATCCTCCGCGTCAACGACTTCCCCCTGTGGAGCACCGACGAAGGGAAAATCTTCTGGAACACCATCGGCCGCAACAAATAACAGACAGAAAGATTCCATGAAAAAGACAGCACTGTACCTTCTTTTTGCCTTTTTTCTGCCGCTCGCTGCGGCGGAAGCTCCCAATATGATGAAAAACCCGCGTTTCGAACAAACGCCGCTCGACTGGCAGTTCCGGGTCATGGAGGGGAACAAGGGCAAAATCTCCTGGAAAATCATCGAAGACTCCTCCGTGGCGGGCAAAACGCTCCACCTCTCCACCGCCGAAAACGAAGTGACCAAAGACGGCAACTGGATGTCCCAGACGGTGACGGTGAAGCCGCAGTTCAAATATGTCCTCGAATTCAGCGTCAAAGCCTTCGCGCACAACAACGATCTCGACCACAGCGTCTCGGCGGGCGCGGCTTTCCTGACCGGAACGGGCGGCTGGATCAGCTACAAATCGTTTCAGGGGTACGCCAAGTATTCCGAGAAATGGAAGAGCAAATCCCCCGGTAAAAACCAGTGGGAACGGGTGAAGTACGAATTCACCACCCCGCCCGGCGCCGAAAAGGTCATGATCCGGCTCAATATCTCCGGAGCCGGAGCCGAAGCGTTTTTTGCGGACTTCAAACTCACCTCCCCCACCGACACGACGGCGGATAAGCTCGACGAAGCGGCGATTCCCGCCGCCTTCAACGCCCGGCTCCGCCCGGTCAGCGCCGCCGGAATCACACTCACGCCCGACTGGACTCTTGCCGACGCCGAAAAACTGCAATCCCGAACCCGTGAACAGCTCTGTTTGAACGGACTCTGGGCCTTCCTGATTCCGGGCAAAAACGGCGAACTTGCCCAAGAGCCCAAATGGTCCTTCTTCAAGGTGCCCGGCCGCCCGGGCGACAGCCGCAATCCGTTCGAGATCTACGGCAACAACGGTTACGAGTGGAATCAATCCAATTTCCGCTGGCTCTACCGCACGGTGGCGATTCCGGCCGATGCGCCGCGCCGGACCTATTCCATCCGGATCGACAGCTTGCTCGGCGCCGGGGCGAAACTGCTGTGGAACGGCAAAGAGATCGGCAAAATCATCGACTCCTGGGGCGGTGAAGTCGAAATTCCGGCGGAGCTGATCCGTTACGGCGAAGAAAACGTTCTTGCCATCCTCCTCGCCGGCAAAAAGCTCAACGAAACGACCATCCACCTGATTCTCGCCGGCAAGGTTCCGGATCTCTACGAACCCTCCTACTCGGCCAACATCGGCAACGTCTACCTGATGAGCCGCCCGGCCGGCGACATCTGCCGCAAAATGCGGATCGTTCCCTCCTGGCGCAACAAAACGCTCACGGTCCGGATTCCCGGCGCCAAAGGCGCGGAACAACTCTCCTACACCATTACCGTACGCGATTCCGCAGGCAAAACCGTGCTCGAAAGCGCGGCTTCGACTCCGAAAGCGGCGGGCAAACGCCTTGCCCTCACCGTTCCGTGGCAGAATCCGGTCGAATGGAACCCCGCCACCCCGAATCTGCTTTTCCTCACCCTCACGGCCGTCGATTCCAAAGGCGCCTTGATCGACCAGTCGCTGCCGGAACGGTTCGGCTTCCGCGAACTCTGGGTCGAAGGGCGCGACATCAAGCTCAACGGCAAAACCATCCGGCTGCGTCCGCGCAACGGATTGCACGGCGGCGGCACGTTCGTCTACCGCGATTACGCCGAAAAGGGGTTCGCCTTCCTGAAAGACATGGGGTTCAACACTCTCTACCGCTGCGGAACCGAACGCGGCGAAGCCGATCTCGTGCGCATCGCCGATGAAGTCGGGTTCCTCTGCGTCTCCTACCTGCCGACCGCACTCGCCGACGGCGGCCAGTTCGGCGACCTCAAAACCCAGCCCATCGACGACACGCTGCTCGACTATCTCGACAGCCACCAGATCGAGCGCTTCCACAACAATCCGTCGCTGATCCACTATTCCGGCTTCGGCGCGATGATGCCGCTCGACCAGTCGACCAAATACGCCAACCACCCCGCGCTCTGGGGAATCAAGCCGATCAACAGCGACGCGGTCATCCAGGACCTGATCCGGCGGAAGGTGACCAGCGACACCGGCGTGCTGCGGCGCCAGGCGGCCATCATCAGCTTCATCCGCGGCATCCGCAACCTCGACCCCTCGCGCCCGTTCCTCAACCATGTCGGCTGCGGAACCGGCGACGGCTGGGGCAGTTACGACTACTTCAACTGGCTCCCGCTCCAGGAGTGGGAGGATTACGTCATCGATTGGACCCGGCGCGGCGTCCAACCCATCGGCAGTACCGAGCACGGCCACCCCTACCCCCAGAGCTTCGTCAACCACGGCGTGCCCGACGGCGACGCCGAACCCTGGCACACCGAATACATCGCGGGCCGCCTGGGGCCCGAAGCATACAGCCTCGAGCGCCCCGGGTTCCGTGAACTGATCCGTAAAATCTACGATCCCAAAACAAAAACCTTCCGGGCTCCCGGCCGTCACGGTCACAGCGCGGGCAGCTACACCAATCAGGAACCCGCCGTCCAGAAGCTCTGGGCGGAAAACACCCGGCGGATCTACCGCGCCTGGCGCCTCTACGGCGTCAGCATGGGCATCGAACCCTTCGGTGCGAGCGCCAATTACATCAGGCACGACGTCGTCTGGGGCGAACACCGCAAGGTGATCGCCACAGACAGTCAGTTCCTGAAACAGACCGGCGGTTTCCCCGACCGGTTCCTGCAGAACGATTATTTCACCAAGGAGTCCTTCCCCTCCTATCCCAATCAGCCGACCGGCAAAATGCCCGAGAACATGCTCACCCCGCTCGGCGAAGCGCTCTACCGTTACAACCGCGAATTCCTGGGTTTCATCGTCGACGCCAAAGAGCGGCCGACCGCCAAGACCCACATCTACGCCCCGGGCGAACAGGTCCGCAAGAACCTCGCCCTGGTCTGGGATGGATTCGGCGACGCAAAAATTGAAGTCCGCTGCGAGGTCGAGCTCGAAGGCAGGCAACTCACCGCCTTCACCCGGACAGTCGACCTGAAGCAGTGTCAAATCCTGCTGGAAGAATTGAATTTCACCATCCCAGCCGAAACGCGCGGCTCTCTGGAGCTGCCGGGGCGCGGCACGGTCAAAGCCGCGTTCCTGAAAGAGGGCCGCGAACTTTGCAATGACGAATTCCCCTTCTCCATCGTCGGAACTCCGGCAAAAATCGGGCGCCGCGTCGCCCTCTACGACCCGGCGGACACGGCTGGAGCGGTCAAATCCTTCGCCGCGGTCACGGCCCGAAACGCGCCGGAGCTCGCCAAACTCACCTACGACCTCCTGGTCGTCGCACCGGGAGCGCTGGACAATCACGCGGTGAAAGCGGCCAAGCCGGGCGTTCCCGTGATCGTGCTCGCGCAGCCCGAAAGCACGCTTGTCAACCTCGGTTTCATCACCCACCCGATCCGTTCGCGCCAACTCTGGGCGGACGACAGCCTCAAGGTCGATTCCGAACTCCTCCGCGACTGGCGCGCCGGCCGTCCCTTTGAAAAAGAAGAAGAGACCAAACCCTGGCGCGAAGGGCATAACAACTATATCGGTTCAACCGGCATGGTCGCCGGCGTCCTGATGGAAGTCCCGCACTTCGGCAACTACACTCCCCTCGTTCACGGGGAATTCGACATGGCGCTGACCGCGCTGCTGGAAACCGAAGTCAACGGTTCCCCTTATCTCTTCTGCCAGCTGACGCTGCCGGAAAACGCCGGGATCGATCCGGCGGCCAAAGCGCTCACGGCGAAACTCCTCGACGAATTCGGCCGGAACATTCCGAAACGCCGCCCGGTCCGCGTGATCGGCGACGAAGCGCTGCCGCGCATGCTGCTTGCAACCGTCGCCGCCGAAAGCGAGCTCGTTTTCGCGGAGAAGCTCGACGCCCGACAGGCGGAAACGCTTCTGACCCAGGTCCGGAACGGCGCGACGGCGATCCTGCTGCCGCAGACGGATGAAGTCTACCGCAAACTCGGCATCGCCTTCGAGCGAAGCACCGGCGCTTACTTCCCCGGTGAAATCCGCGGCCTCAACCCCGGCGACTTCCATTTCCGCCAGGATCTCCCCGTCGTCACCTTCGACGGCAAAATCATTGCCGGGAAAGCGGAGGGCAAAGGAACGTTCGTCCTGTGCGGCTTCGATCCCCGCAGCCTCAACCCCGGCAAGGAGCCGTATTTGATGCTGACCGCGCGCCGCCAATACCGCACGCTCACCCAGCTGGTCATCAACGCCGGAGGAGCCTTCGACAGTACAAACCGTTCGCTTCACTCGCGCCTCTCGACCGCGCCCTTCAACCACGTCTTCCCGCTGGAAGCCGCCCACCCGATCCGCGCCACCCGTGAGGGAGACGGCTGGGAGAAGCCGGAATTCAAGGCGGAACAATGGCAGGGCTTCCCCCTGCGCCAGACCAATACCGGGCTCATCGACGCCCAGCTCCGGATCGGTTTCCGCCTCGACTCGTTCCCCGGTGAACCGCTGGTTCTCGACGCGGGTTCCTTCGACGACTTCGATGAATGCTATCTCAACGGCGTTAAAATCGGCGAAGTGACGCCGGCGAACAGCGACCCGGAACAGGCCTGGAAAACACGCCGCGTCTACCCGATCCCGGCCGGATTGCTGAAAAAGGGCGACAATCTGCTCGCCATCCGCGTCTGGAACCGCAACGGCACAACCAAGGGCTGGAACGCGCAGGTGCGCGGGCCACTTTCGATCCGCCGCGCCACCGAAGAGGCTCCGCCGTATTTCGGGAAGTACCGGAACAGCGACGACCCCTATCAGCTGCGGCAGTGGTAAATCGATGATCATCGACGAACAAGCAGTCAACGAACGCCGGAATTTGTTCTTTCAGAAGACCCGCGACCGGATTCCCGAGGTGGTGAATCCGGCCGACGGTTCCGGCCGGATTTTACAATTCAACTCCCCCTGGCGCGAGGTGCTCTGGATCGCCCCGGCGCTTTACACGGGGGATAAAGAGAATATCGATCTGGCCAACCGGATGATCGGCCGCTACTTCAGCAGTCCGCCCGGCGTCTCCAACGAGGTGAAGGCCGAATCGAACGGTAAAATCTTCAACGTCTTCCTCTCCACCCTCTCCGCCGGAATCCTGGCGGAGTTCGGCCCCTTGCTCTCGCCGGAGGCGCGCGAGGTGGTTGCCTGGCACACTGAACAGGTCTTCAAACCATTCGCCGGCGCGGCGCAGCCCGATCTCAAGTTCCACGGCTGCAACGACAATATGCCGATGATGGCGACCAAAGGTCTGATCCTCGGGGGACAGGCGCTCGGGAACGTAGGCGCCGTGCGGCACGTAATCTGGAACCTGAACGAATTCCGCCGGTTGCTGTCGCGCTCGGCCGGGGCGAGCGAATTCAATTCTTCGACCTATTCGCCGATCACGCTCTCGAACCTTGCAAAAATCGGCGAATTCGCCGAAGACGCCGATGTCCGCCAACTGGCGCGCGACTGCGAAGCGCGGTTGTGGGCGGAAGTGTTGCTCCATTTCCACCCCGGCACCAGACGTTCCGGGGGGCC
>JAVBSA010000194.1:0-8748 GCA_031556915.1 Victivallis sp. | reverse complement strand
AAATCCGGCAGGCGCTGGAAAGCACCGGCAGCTGGGGCGGCCTCTGGAATATCGCCTATGATCCCACCCGCATGACCATGCTGCTCGACGAATATCTGCTGGAACATAAAATCGACCTTCTCCTCTTCTCGGTCGCCGTCGAGACCATTCTGGAAGGCAACCGCGTCAAAGGCGTCATCGTCGAAAACAAATCCGGCGCACAAGCCATCCTCGCCGACGTCGTCATCGACTGCACCGGCGATGGAGACGTCGCCGCCCTTGCCGGAGCGGAATATTCCATCGGCCGCGAGGGAGACGGCGTATTCCAGCCCATGACCATGATGTTCAAAGTCGGCGGCGTGAAAGAGGAATACCCCCGCGACGACATCATCGGCTGGTACAAAGGAATCACCGCGAAAATACCCGAAGCCGAAGTCCTCGCCGAAATTCCATACAACTACCCGGCCATCATCAAACTCCCGCGCCCCGGCGAAGCCCTGATTCAGTGGACCCATATCAAATACAAAAGCGGCATCGACGCCGACGAACTCACCTACGGAATCATGGAAGGCCGCCGCCAGGTGCGAAAAGCAATGGAATATCTGGGGCTCATCAAAGAGCTCGTCGGCGACGTCTACCTCCTGGAGCTGCCTTACATCCTCGGAGTGCGCGAGTCGCGCCGCATCAAAGGACAATACACTGTCAGCGACGACGACGTCAGAAACGGAACCGAATTCCCCGATAACGTTTGCCACGTCACCTTCGGCGTCGATATCCACGAACCCGACAAACCCAAACAAACCTGCTGGCGGCATAACGGATTCAATATTCCGCTCCGCGCCATGCTTCCCGCCGGACTCGAAGGAATCATCACTGCCGGCCGGTGCATCTCCGGCAGCTACACCGCGCACGCCGCCTACCGCGTCACCGGCAACTGCCTCGCCATGGGCGAGGCCGCCGGCCTCCACGCCGCCCGCCTCCTTCAGGATCAGGCGAGATAGAGGGAGCGGAGTTTCTGTCGGTCGATGCCGAAGTTGTCGCTTGAACCCATGGCCCGGCGGGCTGCCGCCAGGTATTCGGGGGCGGCGACGACGAGGGGGGTGAATTTGGGGTCGCTTTGGGCGAAGGCTTTGAATTGCGGTGCGATATGGTCGTTGGTGAGGAGGTAATCGCGGAGGATTTCGTCTTCGTGCACGCCGAGGGCGTTCAACAGCAGGAAGGCGGCGAATCCGGTGCGGTCCTTGCCGACGGAACAGTGGAACAGGAGGGGAGCGGAATCGGTTTCCTGTACGATTCTGAAGAATTCGCGATATTCTTTCTGTGCGCCGGCGAGGGCGGCGTACAGTTTCTGCATGACGCTGAATCCGTTTTCGTCGGTGAGCTGGTCGAGTGCGAGAATATCGCCGGCGACAATGGGGATGTGACGGATATTGTTTACGCTTGCCGGGATGCGGTCGGGCCAGACGTTTCTTTCTTGGACATCGCGGAAATCGATGATGGTTTTGAGGGAACGATCTTCCAATTCCTTCAAGTCGCGGTCGCTCAGGCGGCTTAATTCGCCGGCGCGGTAGAGCATTCCGGGTTTGATGTGCCTGCCGTCTGCGGTGCCGAGGCCGCCGAGGTCGCGAACGTTGTGACCGCCGTCGAGGGAAAGGATGCGAGTCTGGCTCATACAGAAAACGGGGGGCGGAACAGCCCCCCCTCTTATGCCTTACTTGTTATATTCGAGACCGTCGGAATCGAGTTCACGGAGGATTTCCGCGGAGGATTTATCGGCGGAATCGTCTTTTTCGCCGCCGAGGGTGACGGTGACGCCCGTGACCATGTTGCGGAGGCGGTCGCTGAAGTTGGCCAGCACGAAGAGGGCGGCCAGCGCCACGACCACGATCAGGATGATGTACTCGACGAGAGCCTGCTTACTTTTACGGCGCGTGTTCTTCCGGTTCAATTTCATTTTGTGCCTCCTTGTTTTCGGCCGAATCTGCATTTCTATGGAAAATCCCAACTGACCAAATCGATCAACCTGCTGCCATGCGACGAGAATGCTCCCATCAGCGCCATGAGCGCCAGCGTAAAAACCGCCAGCAGGACGAGCATGATGACATATTCGGTCAGCACCTGTCCTTTTTCGTTCATGGCTTTACTTCACCGCGCTCCCTTTGCGCAGAATGATTTCATTTTTTTCGTTCAGGACGATCACTGTGGGAGCCAGTTTCGCCGCCTCTTCGCAGCTGAGGAGCGAAAAGGCCATGATGGTCACGACGTCGCCGACTTTCCCCATATGGGCCGCGGGGCCGTTGAGGCAAAATCGCCGTTCCCCGGCCACTCCCGGAATCGCGTAGGTCTCCAGCCGGGAACCGTTGGTGCGGTTCACCACCAGGATTTTTTCGTACGCGAGAATATTCGCTTCGGCCAGGAGTTCGGGGTCGATCTCGAGGCTGCCTTCGTAATCCAATTCACACGCCGTCAACCGGGCGGTGTGGATTTTACCTGTCAACATGATTTTCTGCATGGTACATTCCACCTGAATAAACTTCTACCGGTCGAGCCAAGTGCAAAACTATTTTGCCCGCTTTTGCGTTTTATCGGGCGCTTTTGCCGCCTTGAGGTGCTTTTTTGCGTAGCGCTGCTACGCCTGAAGCACCTCAAAACGACAAAATCACCCGATAACCCGGCAAAATCATGACAAAAAAGTAGTTTTGCAATTGGCTCCAGTCTATTAATATACCACATTTCACAGAATTATCTACTGATATTCCGGGTTTCTTCACCGGATCTCGCGCATGACGTCGATCTCGAGGGCGTCCACTTTGCCTTCGATCGCGGCGACGAATTTGAGAAAATGTTCCGTTTTATTATGAAAATCGATCGCCTCCTGCGACTTCCAGACTTCCAGGATGGTGAATTTGAGTGGATTCGCCGTATTTTCATGCAGTACATACGAGACGTTGCCCGCCTCTTTCCGGGTCGCTTCGGCCACAGCGCCGAGGGCTGCCGCGACTTCGTTGCGGAACGCCGATTTCGCGGTAATGGCCGCAACGATCTTCAATTCATTCATTTTTTCTACCTTTTTCGCGGAAAACGCTTTCAAAATGCGCTAGTTACGTGTAAATTAAACCCGCATTATTATTTTGTCAAATTCAGAAACAGGAAAGTTATGAAAAGAATAGAAGCTATTTTGGAATGCGTCCGGTGCCGGAAGCATTATGACCTCTCGCAGATCCGTTACAATTGCGATTGCGGCGGCACGCTGGACCTTGTCCGCGACCTCTCCGCCGTCGACGGCGGGGAATTGAAGGCGCTCTGGGACAGCCGTTGGGGTCAGAAGCGCGGCGCCACCAGTTCCGGCGTCTGGCGCTACAAAGAGCTGATCTTCGACCGGCCCGATGATGAAATCGTCACCCGGCAGGAGGGGAATACGCGGCTTTACGACGCGGGCAAAGCGGGCGTTTACGCCGGGCTCAAACATTTTCAGCTCAAGCACGAGGGAGAAAACCCGACGGGCAGCTTCAAGGACCGCGGCATGACCTGCGGGGCGACGGCGGCGAAATTTTACGGCGCCAAAACGGTCGCCTGCGCCAGCACGGGCAACACCAGTGCTTCGATGGCGAGTTACGCGGCGGTTGCCGGCATGGAATCGGTCATCTTCATTCCCGAGGGGAAAATCGCTTACGGCAAGCTGGCGCAGGCGCTCGCTTTCGGCGGCAAGACGCTTCAGATCCGCGGCAATTTCGACGACGCGATGGAGTTGGTTCAGCAGGTTTCGAAAGAACTCGGGATCTATCTCCTGAACTCCATCAACCCGTTCCGGATCGAAGGCCAGAAGGCGATCGGTTTCGAGGTGCTTCAGCAGCTCGACTGGCAGGTGCCGGACTGGTTTGTGATTCCGGGCGGCAACCTCGGCAACAACACCGCGCTTTCGAAGGGGCTCAAAGAGCTTTACGACCTCGGGATCATCCACAAGATTCCGCGCATCGCGGTGATCCAGGCGGAGGGTTCCGCCCCGCTTTGCCATATGTGGAAGAATCATACGCCGTACCGGGCGGTCAAAGATCCGGACACCATCGCCACCGCGATCAAAATCGGCAACCCGGTCTCCTGGGAGAAATCGCTGCGCGGCATCGAGTGGAGCAACGGAGTCGTCGAATCGGTCACCGAACAGGAGATCATGGACGCCAAAGCGATGGTGGACGCCGCCGGAATCGGCGCGGAACCGGCCAGCTGCTGTTCGGTTGCGGGAGCGAAAAAGCTTCAGGAAGCCGGCGTGATCGATTCCGAAGCGCACGTGGTCGGCATTCTCACCGGCAACGTCCTCAAGGATCCCGACGCGGTGATCGGCTACCATCAGGACACGCTCTTCAAAGAGTACGGAATCCGCGGCACCTACGCCAACAAGCCGCAGCTGATCGACGGAACCGTCGATGCGGTGAAGAAGGCTCTCGGCCGGGGATGAATCTCCTGCTGCTCCGGGAGAACGATTATATTGCGGAAAGCCGCGTGCGGATCACCGGCAGGCGGCATCTGCAGCTTCGCGACGTCATCAAGGCGCAGCCGGGAAAAGTGTGCCGGGCGGGGTTGCTCAACGGTCTTGCGGGGAGTGCGACGGTGCTCTCCGTCGACCGCACCGAAAGCGTGTTGGAGCTCGAGCTTTCGGCGCCGCCCCCGCCGAAGCTGGATGTTGTGCTGCTTGCGGCGCTGCCGCGCCCGAAAAGTTTCCGGAAAGTGCTTCATACGGCGGTCGCCATGGGAGTGCCGGAACTCTGGTTCTTCGAATGCTACAAAGTGGACAAAAGCTATTGGACGAGCCCTTTGATCTCCCCTGAAAGCGTGCATGAGGAACTTCTGCTCGCCCTGGAACAGGCCGGGGATACCGTGTTGCCTCAGGTCCATTTCAAGCGCCGTTTCAAACCTTTCGCCGAAGACGAGCTGCCGGGAATCATCGCGGGGCGCGTCGCGCTGGCCGGGCACCCCGCCGCGACGGAGACACTTCCGTGCGGCCTGGCGGAACCGGCGGCTTTGCTGGTGGGCCCCGAAGGCGGTTTTACCGATTACGAGATTTCGCTGCTGGCAAAGCAGGGCGCGAAGCCGGTCAGCATGGGCCCCCGGATCCTGCGGACGGAATTCGCGGTGACGGCACTGCTGGCGCAGTTGGGAGGCGGCCGATGAAGTGCCGTTCCGGTTGCGGGGCGTGCTGCATCGCCCCTTCGATCACTTCGCCGCTGCCGGGAATGCCGGGCGGAAAACCCGCCGGGGTTCCCTGTGTGAACCTGGATGAATCGTTTCGCTGCCGGATCTGGCCGGAAAGGCCGAAGTTCTGCGCCTCGCTGCAGCCGTCGGAGGAAATGTGCAAGGAGAGCCGGTCGGAAGCACTGGCCTATCTGACAATGCTGGAAGAGCTTACGAAACCTTAGACTATTCCGCCTCTTCGGTCCACTTGGGTTCTTTGGTCAGGTTGAGGATGGTGAAGATCACCGGTTCCCGCCCGGCTACGATCGCAAACCTGGCGCTGGATCCCAGTTTGAGGGGTTTTCCTTGCGAATCGATGGTGATTTCCACCGGGTACAGCGTCAGGCCCGTCACTTCGACCGGAGCGTCGTAAACGCGATCGACCTTGCCGTAGAAAGAGCCGTATTCGAGACGGTTGAAGACTCCGCTTGAAATCCGTACTTCCTGCCCGCGGCGCACTTTGCGAACCACGGATTCATTGACGTAGGCGAGTCCTTTGACGGTTACGCCGGAGGACATCTGGGCGGCGACGATTCCTTTTTGAACGTACATCGTGTATTTGCACGGCAAACTGACCAAGCGGCCGTCGACGGGGGCGACGATCCGGCAATCGGCGATCTGCCGTTCGAGAATTGCGAGGACTCCGCGACGGCCCTCTATTTTCGCCCTGACCAGGTCGACGTCGCGCTCGGCTTTTTCTATGTTGCGTTCCCCGAGTCCTTTTTGTACGATTACGAGGTTTTCGCGGGCGCGGGCGAGTTCCGCCTGGGCTTTGATATTTTCGATTTCGGCGTCTTCGAATTCGCGCTTGGAGATGGCGTTGTTTCCTGCCAGGCGGAGGGAACGGTCGAGCCGCCCCTGGGTGCGCTGTGCTTTGTCGGTGGATTCTTTGAGGTTGGTTTCGGCGTACCACAATTCTTTGGGGAGCGGGTTGGCTTTGAGGGCGGCCAATTCCGCCTTGCGAACTTCAAGTTCCGCCTCGAATTCGCCGAGTTCCGCTTTGAGTTTCGCGTGCGCCTCGTCGTAAGCGATGGCGTCCAGTTCCGCGATGGTGTCGCCCGCCTTGACGTCCTGGCCTTCTTCGAAACAGAGTTTCGTCACCCGGCCGTCGACGTGGGCGATCAGTTCGACATCCAGTTCCGACGCGATTTTCCCTTCGGCGTAAATGACGTCTTCGATTTCAAAGAGGAAGGTCGAAATCACGCCGAACGCGATCAGGAAAAGGAGCAGGAAACCGACGAGCATGAAAAGGCGCAGTTTTCCGCGCAACATGCCCCGGTCGTGGGTGTGTTCATACTTCCGGGAGGCCGAAGTTCCCCGTTTCATAATTGGGTGAATCCTGTTCGTTTTGTTCTTTCAACTGCATTGCGTAAAGCTGGCGGTAAGGTCCGTCCTGACAAAGCAGCTCTTCGTGGTTGCCGACCTGGGCGATCCGGCCGTCCTTCAGCACCACGATCCGGTCGGCGTTGCGGACGGTCGAGAGGCGGTGCGCGATAATGATGGTGGTTCTGCCCGACATCAGTTTATCGAGAGCCTGCTGTACGACCGCCTCGGAAATGGTGTCGAGCGCACTGGTCGCCTCGTCGAGGATCAGCACCGAGGGATTGTGCAAAATGGTGCGTGCAATCGCCAGGCGCTGTTTCTGCCCGCCGGAGAGCGAAACGCCGTTTTCGCCGACCTCCGTCTTGAAACCGAGCGGCAGGTCGCGGATGAATTCATAGGCGTTGGCCATTTTTGCCGCTTCGACGATCTGTTCGAAGCTGGTGTCCTGTTTGCCGTAACGGATATTTTCCTCGATGGTGCCCGAGAAAAGGAACGACTCCTGAAGCACGATTCCGACGTTTCTTCTCAGCGAGTCGAGCGTGAGGTCGCGGATGTCGTTGCCGTCCAGAAGAATCCGCCCGTTGCTCACGTCGAAGAAACGCATCAGCAAACTGGCGATGGTCGACTTGCCGGAACCGGAAGGCCCGACCAGCGCCACTTTGAGTCCCGGTTCGATATCGGCGTCGAAATCGATCAGGATCGGCCGGTCCGGCTTATATTGGAACGACACGTTTTCGAACCGCACATGTCCCCTGGCGCGCGGCATCTGGATGGGGTGCTCCCGCTCCTGGATTTCCGGCACATAGGCCATCAGGTTGAGCAAACGTTCGGCGCTGACCGCGCCTTCGCTGATTGCCGGGGCGAAGCCGGTGAGCGCCACGACCGGCCCGAAAAACATCTGCATATAGGTATAGAACGCCACCAGGTCGCCGAGCGTCATCTGGTTCTGGGTTACCATATAGCCGCCGAACCCGAGCACCGCGACCAGGGTGTAGATGGAAATCTGGTCCATGATGATATTGAGTGAAATGCTTCGCATGGAGAGTTTCACCGACATGTCGAAGGTCGGTTTCAGGAGGCCCATGAAGTTGCGGTTTTCGGTCCGTTCCTTGCCGAATGACTTTACCACTTTGATTCCGTTGATGACTTCGGAGAGGTTGGCGGAAACTTCCGACATATGTTCGCGCAGCACCATCGACCGGTCCCGCAGGATTTTGCGGAAGTGTGAAAAGACGAAATAGACCACCGGCAGCACGATGAGGCAGATCAGGGAAAGTTTCGGGCTCAGGACCACCAGCATGATGGTGACGAAGACCAGGGAGAAAAGGCTGGATGCGATTCCGACGATCACGGTTGAAATCATCGCTTGCAGGGCAGCGACGTCGGTCAGGATGTTGGAAATCAGTTTCCCGGTGCGGTATTCCTGATAAAACCGCAGCGAGAGGCTTTGGAGGTGTTTGAACAGCTTCACCCGCAAATCGAGCAGCATCCGGTGGATGGGGTAATGCGTGAGGTAGTTGCAGGTATAGAAGAAGAACGCGCGGATCCAGTAAAGCAGGATCACGCCGCCCAGCAGGACGAAGAGCATCGAGAGGTCGTTCCCGCCCAGTGCCCGGTCGATGACGATTTTGAGGACCAGCGGCATCAGGAGCCCCAGCCCGGTGCAAACCACGTGGAATACGGCGCTGATGCCGAGCATGGTTCGGTAAGGTTTGACGAAGCGGTAAAGGTCCCGGAACTTATGTGTTTCTTTGCCGTTCATAAACAATTCTGCGGACTACTGGGTTTCGAGTGCCAACCGGTATAGCCATCGAGCCAATTGCAGGTCATGCAATTGGCTCTTGTCTTTAACATAACCGGCTATTTGGAAAGGTCAACCGTGAAAAAAACTTTTTCGCGCTTTTTTGTGGGGGAGGCGGAGCCGACCGGGTCCAGGGCCTTTCGGCCTTGGCGAGGTTTCCAAAGGGCGCGGAGCCCTTTGGCGGAGTTTGAGCCAGAGCCTCAAGTTTTCTCGCACGTAAGTGACGCTAAACAAGGAAAATTTTCGTAAAAAAATTTTCCGCCACATAGCGTGCGCGGTATTTTTGACCGCTCAGGTCAAAAATGCCATGCACGGCCCCGCAGGGTTCCCGCAGCCTTTCATATGCAGAATCGTGGGAGCCTGACAGGGGTCGGGGGGGTTTAGTGCGGGTGGGGGGGCTAGGACGGGGCCCGCCCGGG
>JAVBSA010000603.1:0-5970 GCA_031556915.1 Victivallis sp. | reverse complement strand
GAATCACATGGTTCCGGCTGGAAGTCGGCTGGCCTGAGGCCGAGCCGGAAAAAGGCCGCTTCAACTGGAGCGAATACGATCAACTGGCCGCCGCCGCCGACGCGCAGAATATACGCATCATGGGGTTGTTCAACGGGATTGCCCGCTGGGCTTCCTCCCGCCCGGAGGTCGACGACTTTTACACCCATGCGCCCCGCGACTGGAATACCCTGGCCGATTTTGTCACCGCGACAGTAAACCGGTACAAGGACAGGATCAAGTATTGGGAAATCTGGAACGAACCGGATCTTCCTTACGCCTGGAACGGCACCCATGCGGAGTTCGTGCAATTGCTGAAAACCGTTTACCGGGCGGCGAAAGCCGCCGATCCCGACTGCACGCTGGTGGCGATGGGGCTGGACGGCGGTTTCGGACCGTTCCTGGAGGCTGTCCTGGCGCACGGCGGAGGGGAGTTTTTCGACATTTATTCCGATCACACCTATGTCTCCGGGGAGGCGCTGCATGCCCGGATCGGCCAAGTGAAGCAGCTGCTGGCCAAGTACCGTGTGAATAAACCGATCTGGGTGACCGAAACCGGCAGCAACTCGATGATCGAGAAGAAAAACGGTGAACCGGCCGCCGAGGAAGACGCCCGCTGGCAGGAGGCTTTGCGCGTCCAGGCGGGCGAAATCATCCGGCAGCACGCCGGGCTGCTGGCGGAAGGAGTGGAGCGGATTTTCCTTTACCAGGCTTCCCGGGTGGACAGCCGGTACGGGTATGAGAACTATGGCCTGCTGGATGCGCAAGGCAAGATCGTGCCCGCCGGAACCGCCTATCGGATCATGGTCGGCCGCTTGTACGGCAAAAAATTCGTTTCCCACCTGAAATATGGACAATACACGGTTGCCTATGCGTTCTCTTCCGCCGACGAGGCGGTCATCTGCCTGTGGAGCGACCGGGAAGAGACGGTCAAGCTGAACGTGGGCAATTCCCCCGTCGCGATCGCCGACCTGCGGGGCGGAGTGTTCACGCCCCCGGTCCAGGATGGTTTCATCGAGCTGAAAATCGGCGCCGACCCGGTGTTCATCGCAAAATTGAAGCCGGAAGTGCTGACTTACCAGGAGTGCGCCACCTTTGCGTCTCCGGGCGTCAGGCTGATTCCCGGCGAGGAGAGTTCGGTTGATTTCGTGCTGAGGAACCCGTTTGCCGGAGAGATGGAAGCAACGCTCTCCTTCTGGGCTCCGCCGGGCTGCGAGGTCAAGGATCCGGAACGCATCGTCCGGTTGAAGGGCAAAGAGACGGTGACTGTTCCGGTCAACATCCGCCTGAAGCGCGGCGGCGGAGAGGCGGTCCGGATTCTCGGCAGCGCCGATTTCAACCGCGGCTTTTTCAAAGCCTCATCCACATTGAACGCTCCGGTCGGGAGCCCGATTGAACTGTCCCTGGAACCGAAGAGCGTTTTTGCGGAAGGCGGGCTGCTGCTTATGCTGAAAGCAACCAATCTCTCCTCGCGCCCGGTCGGCGGAAGTCTGGCCATCCGTTCGAATTTCGAAGCGGATTTTGAATTGGGGCAGGAGAAAATGGAAGCTCTGGCGCCGCGGGAAAGCATCGAAATTCCGGTGCGCCTGCGGACGAAAGCCGCCGTCACCGATGCCGGGAAGATCATCGCCGAATGGCGGTCGTCCAACGGCGAGAAGGCGGAGTGCGTACTCCCGATGACCTTTGTCCCCTGCGGACGAAAGGATTTGAAGTTCGCCTGGGCCTGCGCCGCGTCGAAAGAGCAGTATGTGCCGATCGTGCTCACCGGTGTCGGCTGGAACGGCGCCGCCGACCTCAGCGGCAAGCTGACGACCCGCTGGGATGATGAAAAATTGTATCTCACTGTCACAGTGACCGACGATATTCATCACCAACCGTTCACCGCCGACGGCACCATGTTCAACGGGGATTCCATACAGATCGCTTTCGATACGCAGAACAATCGTTCGATCAATTACGACAATGACGATTATGAAATGTGTTTTGCTCTGACCGCGAATGGTCCGGCCATCTCGGTATTCGCCGCGCCGGGCGGCATGGGGGTGCGGAATGAAACGCGCCTGGCGGCGGAGAAAACAGCGGATGGGCTGATCTACCGGATCGCGATCCCCTGGAGCTCGCTCGGCACGAAGCCGGAACCCGGCATGAAAATCGGCTTCGCCTTTGTGTTGAACGACAACGACGGCGACGTGCGCAAAGGGTTCCTGCAATGGACCGGCGGCATCGGCACCGTCAAGAACCCGCAGAAATTCGGCACACTGATCCTGATGGAGTGATGATGGAAAAAAAACACCCGTTTCTGAAAGCCGCCGAACGGCGGGCGGCAAAATCCATGCCGCAGAACAAGCGAAAAAACTGGACCCGCGCCTTTTTTGAGCTGTATCGGGATTTGCCGGAACGCGAACGCCAGGCCCGTTCGGTTGCATATGCGCTGTTGCGCGAGCCGCTTCACGTTGCCGACGGCGCCTGGTTCACCGGGCAGTTCTACCAGCAATGGGGTTGCGACCTGGGCGGATCCGATTTCGATCCGCGCTGGAAGCCGTTCGATTGCAGCTACGTGGCCGAGCGGCGGGCGCTTGCCGAAATCCCGGAGTTCCATCTGCTGGCGGGCAAGGCGGAGAACGGCGTCAATCCGAGCTGGATCGCCTGGCCCTCCTGTGCTCCCGGCCATATCGGCTGGCGCTGGGATTGGATCATCGAATCCGGCGTCGACGGGTTGCTCAAGCGTATCGCCGGCGCCCGGAAAGGGGCGGACCGGGAAGGCGTGGCGTTCCTCGACGGCTGCCGGATTCTGCTGGAAGCGCTTCTGGAGTGGAACGACCGCCATTTGCGCAAGCTTGAAACGCTTCTCGCCCGCACTTCCGACCCTGCCGGGCGGCGGATTCTCCGGCGCAAGATCGCGGCGGTGAAACGGGTGCCGCGGCGCGGCGCGCGCAACTTCCACGAGGCGCTGCAATCGTTCCATTTCACCTAGGCGGCGACGCTGTTTGAGAACCCGTTCGGCGGCAACGGCCCCGGCCGGCTCGACTACTTCCTCTGGCCCTATCTGGAGCGCGACCTGGCCTCCGGCCGCGAAACCATACCTTCGGCCCGTGAAAAGCTCGAAGAGCTGTTCATCCGCTTCTTCGAACGCAACCGCTGCCGGGACATGGGAATCGAAACCGTGATGGTCGGCGGCACGCATCCGGATGGAAGCAGTTCCTTCAATCCGTTGTCGGACCTGATCGTCCGGACTATCATGGGGCTCGGCATACAGACTCCGCACGTCTATCTGCGGCTGTCGGACCACCCGGCGCCGGAGGAGCTTGAGCTGGCTGCCGACTATCTGAAGAACGGTCACAATATGGCCCAGATCCTGAGTGACAAAGCGATCGTCCGGGCCATGACCCGGAACCCGAAGATGACGGAAGCCGACGCGCGCATGTATATGTGCGGCGGCTGTATGGAAATTTCCCCGCAGGGGTTGAACGGCGACCTGTTGTTCACCGGCTTTTTCAACGTTCCCAAGATTCTGGAACTGGTGATGAACGGCGGAGTTTGTCTGAATACCGGGAAAAAGCAGCTGCCGCACGTGGAGCGGACGCTGGCTGATTATCCCGATTTCGAATCATTTTACCTGGCGTTCGCCGCCGAATTGGAGCGCGCGCTCGAAGCGACGTTTCGCTGCATGGATATCTTCAGCGAAGAGTTCGCCCGTTTACGCCCCTCTTTCCTGCTTTCCTCCCAGGTCGGCGACTGCATCGAACGCGGGCGCAACCTCAACGACGGCGGCGCCCGTTACGGGGATTACGGTTCGACGCCGCTCGGCATTCCCGATACGGCCGACTCGCTGCTGGCGCTCAAGCTGGCGGTTTACGACCGGCGCACCGTCATGCCGGAGCGGCTTCTCGCGGCATTGCGGAGCAATTTTTCCGGGGAGGAAGCCCTGCGGCTGGAGTTGCTCTCGCTGCCCAAGTACGGGCAGAGAAATGCCGAGGCCGACCGCCTGGCGGACCGGGTGCTCCGGACGGTCTGCGACATCTACGATTCCCGGCGCAACCGTTTCGGCGACCGGGTGAAGCCGATGATTATGAGTTTCACCTTCAGTCCGATCGCCGGCAACGCGCTCGGAGCGACCGCGGCCGGGCACAAGGCCGGGACTCCGGTCGCCCAGGGGTTGACGCCTCATTCCACTTCCATGTCCCACGGGATCACCTCGGCCATCGGTTCGGCCAATTCGCTCGCGCTGGAACTGGTGAGCGGCGGAGTCACCACGATGTGGGACCTGGACGAGAGCATTGCGGAGGTCGGCGTCATCCAGACACTGCTGAAGGCGTTCTGGGCCGGGGGTGGGCAGATTTTCCAGGGCAACACCACCAGCGCCGGCGAGCTTCGGCAGGCGATGGTCGAGCCGGAGAAGTTCCGGCACCTGATTGTCCGGGTTGGCGGCTTCTCTGCGAAATTCGTCGATCTTTCCCCCGAACTGCAACGCGAGATCGCCAATCGCTTCCGGCATCGGAGTTAGGGACTGCGGCAAAGTAAAAAACCACGCCCGGAGGACGACCTGGCTGGAACAGTCGAGAACGAAGTCTGGGTTGCGGTCGTAGTTGCGGTCGCCTAGCGGAATCAGCGTCGTACGCAAGGCTCCTTGACATGCGTCAGCGCCTCCCCTCCCGAAATGCCTCGGTCTTTTCGGAGGGGCTTTTGTGAGCTCGTCAAAGCTCTTTGGCGGACTCGTCGGCCATGTCGGACATGTCCGACCTTGAGCGTCAGTCGCAGAAGGGGCTTTGCGAACGCGTCAGCGTAAAAGCAAAGTCTGCGCCTCAGCGAAAAGACTGAGCGATACCCCAAAAAATTCCGCTTTTCTTTTGCTTTGCTCTTGACATCGATCTCGAAATGTTCCATAATAATAGCAATGCATCACAAAACGATGCAATCGCAGGTGCGATTTTTTATTTCACCTTATTGCATCGGGAAAAGATTCAATTATGAATAAACCATCCAAGTCCGATCAGCTTTACCGGCTCCTGGCCGAACGTGTTTCGTGCCTCGGCGACGGGGAACGCTTCCCCACGCTGCGGGAAATCATGAAGGAATACCACGTCAGCCAGTTCACCGCCGCCCCTGCCCTCAAGCGCCTGCAGGAGAACGGCTTGATTTCATCCCACGTCGGCCGGGGGACGGTTGTGCTTCGCAGCGGGAAGCGGCCCGGAGATGCGCGCATCCTCTACCTGCGTGCCGACTGGCCCTCCAACTCCCTGGCGGCGATGGAGAAATCCATGGTCGGAGAAATCCGGTCCCGGGGCTACCAGTGCGAAGTGCGGCGTTATCCCGCCGACACCGACATCTATCGCCAACTACCGGAATTCGAGGCGGATGCAATCGTGCTCAACCCGGTCAGGGCCGACCATTTCACCGCCGAACAGCTTCAGATCCTGACCGAGTCGGTGCGCCCCATCGTGCTTTGCCGCCCGGTTCTCCCGGTACTCAACATCAAATGCGTGGGCGCGGATTTCATGGCGACCGGCCTTTCGGCGTTCAACTACCTCTATCGCAAAGGGCACCGCAACATCGGCATCCTGCTGAGCGAACAGAGATCCTACACCACGAATACCTTGATCGACGCGATGCGCCAATGCGCCGAAACGCTGGGGTGCTCCGTGACCGTGCTGGACGTCAACGTCAAACCCGGCATGGATTCCCGGACCATGACCCGGGAATATCTGGAAAAGCATTTCCCGGCGGGCGCCTTCCGGGGATTTACCGCCCTCTACGTCTGCGGCTACGAAACCGCGGTCGTGGCAGGGGATTACCTGAAGGAACAGGGTGTCGCCATCCCGGAAGAGCTCAGCCTGATGAGCTACGGCCATTGCTCGATTCCCGGCCTTACCCCCTGGATCACCTCCATCACCTCGCCGCTTTCGAAGCAGTCCGCGGCGGTGCTGGACATCATCGGCCGCCACCTTGCGGGCG
>JAVBSA010000465.1:0-3161 GCA_031556915.1 Victivallis sp. | reverse complement strand
CTGAAAATTAACAGAAAAGGCCGGGGCATGCTGTTGCAAGCCCCGGCCCTCAATATCAAAAACGCAAGGTTACTTGACGGCTTTGATACCCTTTTCGGTGCCGGGATAGCCGGAAACTTTGCAATTGATCTTCTTGAACACGACGTAATCGGTAACGGTGATCGTGTACTTCGCATTCAGCAGAACATCGCACTTGGCCTCCTGGCAGGCGTTGTAGGTCGCGGCCTGCTTGACGAGGCTGAAGGGACTCGCAAAGAAACCGGCTTCGTCGGTATCGAAGCTGCGGTCGGAGAATTCACTGACCCCCCAGGTGAAAACGCAGAAGAGAGCGTTCAGCTGAGCTTCACCGTAGACGAGCTGATCCTTGTGTTCGACGATGGTCTGAAACTTCGCGGGAAGGATTTCAGCGGCAAAATCGTTCGCTCCCCTGTTGTCGTTGACGGTGGTGCAACCGGTCATTACGGCGGCGACGGCGACGATGGCGAGCAAAAGCAGTTTTTTCATTTTCTCTTTCTCCTCAATTTGATGATACGGCAAGACCCGTCTCCTCAAACGGCTTCCGTTAATCCTCAAATATATCAGCAATCCCGTAAAATACAAGTTTTTACGACGGATTTTAAGCTTTCATGGAAAAGAGAAAGTGGGATCCGAACCGCTCGAAGGCGGCTTTTTCCAGCTCTTCGCGGCACTCCGGGTGGGCGATTCCGATGAGCGCGCGGGCGCGCTGCTGGAGCCCTTTGCCGTAAAGATTGGCCACCCCGTATTCCGTCACCACATAATGAACCATGCTGCGGGGCGTCACCACGCCCGCTCCGGGCAGGAGGGAGGGAACGATCTTGCTGATTCCTTTCCCCGTCCGCGAAGGCATCGCGATCACCGGCTTGCCCCCCTCCGAACGCGAAGCGCCGTAGACGAAATCGAGCTGGCCGCCCACGCCGGAATACATCCTCGTCCCCATCGAATCGGCGCAGACCTGGCCGGTCAGGTCGATCTGAATCGCCGAATTGATCCCCACCACCTTTTTGTTGCGGGCAATGCGGAAGGGGTCGTTCGTATACCCCACCTCGCGCATCCGCACCATCCGGTTGCGGTTGGCGAAATCGAACACTTTCTGCGAACCCATCAGGAAGGCGGCGACGATCTTGCCCCGGTCGATCTGTTTCCGGGCTCCCGTGACCACGCCCGCCTCGACCAGCGGCAGCAGGCCGTCCGCGAACATTTCCGTGTGGATCCCAAGGTCTTTCCGGTCGGAGAGCTGCGAAAGCACCGCGTTCGGAATCGCGCCGATGCCCAGCTGCAGACAGGAGCCGTCTTCGACCATCCCGGCGCAATGGCGGCCGATCGCCCGCTCGATTTCGTCGGGCATGGGGAAAACGCTCTCGTCGAGCGCATGATCGTTCTCCACCAGAAAATCGATCTTGTCCAGCTCGATCACCGCGTCGCCGTAGGTGTAGGGCATGTGCTCGTTGATTTCGGCGATGACCACCCGGGCGCGCTCGATGGCGGCCGGCGCGATGTCCACCGAAATCCCCAGCGAAACCCGGTTGAACCGGTCGGGGCGCGAAACCTGAATCAGCGCCACGTCGCAGCCGGTGATCCCTTCCCGGACCAGCCGCTGCGTTTCATGCAGCGAAATGGGGATGTAATCCGCGTAGCCCGCATTGACCTGGCGGCGCATGTTGTCGCCGATGAAATAGGATTCGGAGTGTAAAACACCCTCGAATTCCGGAGCTGCGTAATCTTCCGTCGCTCCGGTGTGAATATGGCGGATCGTCACGCCGCGCAGCACATTCCTGCGCCCGCGGGCGCAAAGCGCCTCGATGAGCAGTTTCGGAACCGAGCCGGAACTGCCCACATAAACCGAGTCGCCGGAGCGAACCGCTTCCAGCGCTTCCGCCGCCGTGACGATGCGGGGGTGCTTCTTCATAGGCGGAAAACTACGCGTCCACGATGGCGAACATCAGCGTGATTTCGAAAACCAGCTTGCCGTCCACCTTGAGTTGCCCGGTTCCCTTGCCGAAACGGCCCTTGGCCGGCGGCAGCTCAATATCGCAGGTGATCCGGTCGCCGGGATAGATCGGCGCGAACGATTCCGCCCGGTCGATCGACATGAAATAACCGATTTTACCCTGATTTTCAGGTCGCGCCAGCACCAGGGAGCAACCCGACTGCGCCGTGATTTCACAAAGCAGCGATTCCGGCATCGTGGCAAAGCCGGCCTGCGAAAAGATCTCTTCGTTGCCGGTCACGTTCTTGACCGCGAGCACGCGGTCGCCCTCGACCCTGGCGATGTAATCGATCAGCAGGAAGGGGTAACGGTGCGGAATCAACTTCATGATCGCATTCACATCCATCGGCGTCGCTTCGACCTTGTCGAATTCATCGTGAAGAGCCGGCATCGTTTCGGGAGAAGTGCGCTCGCGGGTGGCAAGCGTGATCTGCGCCTGGCAGGTGACGCCGCCGGCGTTGGAGCACTGCGCCTTGACGACCGCTTCGCCGTTTTCAAGCGAAAGAACCTCGGCTTCGACCTTTACCCGGTCGCCCGGATTGTTGGGGCGGCGGAATTTCACCTTCTCGACCACACGCATATAAACGTCGAGCCTGCCTTCCGGATCGAGTTTCGAGCGAACCGCCAGCTCGCCGAGCTGTTTCATCGCTTCGACCTGGAGCACCCCCGGCATGATCGGGTGGTTCGGGAAATGGCCCGCGAAAAATTGCTCGTTGATCGAAAGATTCTTAACGGCGATATACTGCGTATCGGAGATCTGTTCCGCGCGGTCGAGCATCAGCATCGGGTAGCGCTGCGGAAGAATTGCCCTGATCTCGTTGAGTCCGAAAATTTTTCCCATGAGTCGTTATCCTGTTTCTTATTTCCTGATTGCAATTTCTTTTTGGAGCAAACCGGCCAGTTCCACGTTCTTCGGGTGGCCCGGTTTGACCGCGATCACCGTTCCGGTGATCCGGCGGCCGGCAAGGTAGAGGTCGCCGACAATGTCGAGGATCTTATGCCGCACGATTTCGTTGGGGTAACGCAAGCCCTCCTTGCAGATGATCGCGCCGTCGTGAATGATCGCCGCCGCATCGAGGCTGCCGCCCTTCACCAGCCCCATGGCCAGCAGCTGCTGCAAATCGCGGTAATCGACGAAGGTGCGCCCCCCGGC
>JAVBSA010000539.1:0-2836 GCA_031556915.1 Victivallis sp. | reverse complement strand
GTCCACGGCATCCCGGCCGATTGCGCCTGGTACGCCGAACAGGTTTATAACCTCATCTCAGCCCATAAGGATGTCGTGCGCGACTGGGAATTCGGCAACGAACCCACCTACTGGCGCATCCTGCCCGAAGACTACGCCCAGTTTCTGAAGGCCGGATACAAGGCGGCCAAGCTGGCCGCCCCCAAGTGCAATGTCATGGCGGGCGACCTCAACGCGATCCATGCGCCGGTCTTCCGGGTGGGCGGAGCGCAGTTCTGCGACTCCATCGCGAGCCATATCTACGGGTTCTATGTGCCCTATTTCTGGGGAATCGCCGGTAAAATGCGCGAAATGAACGGCTGGAAAAACGCCGCTGGAATTCCGGCGAAACCGGTCTGGCTCACCGAGATCGGCGGTTGCACCTACAGTTCGATGCATATGATTCCGGTGCGGAACATCGACGAGGTACGCCGTTATCAGGCGATCCACCAGGTCAAGGTGATGGCGGGCGGGTTGGCGTTCGGCGCGGCGAAAGTAATTCCCTACAACTACCGCGACGTTCCGGTCGATGAGTTGGAAGAAGAATTCGGCATGCTCGACCGTTACGGCATGCCGAAACCCGGAGCCGCCAGCAGCCGTGCAACGGCGATGCTGCTGGGCAAGGCGAAATTCCGCGGTTTCCTCAAGGGGCACTCGATGAAAAATGGCGAGATTGCGGGCCTCCTCTTCAAAGATGCCGAAGGGCGCGACGTTGTCGTCCTCTGGCGCAACGATCCTTACGGGCACGACCAGTTTTCGATTCCGTTCTTCGACACCATCAAACCGGCGGCGGAAGTCAAGGTGAAAGCGGCCGGCTCCAAGGTGGAGTTCTTCAACCTCTCCGGCGGAGCTTCCGCTTTTGCCGTGACCAACGGCACGGTATCGGTTCCGGTGTCGGAATACCCGGTTTTCCTGCGCGGCAAACTCGCGCCGGAATTGGAAGCGGTCTCCACCGCCCACGACATCCCCAAACTGAATCTGTCTGCGGCGGCGGTAAAAATCCTGCCGTCGAAGCCGACCCGCTCCTGCGACGCCATGACCGGTTTCGTACTGGAGCTTGCCGAAGGCACGCGCGACACCGTCAAGGTCCACGTCTATAACCTTGAAAAGAAGCCGGTTACGGGAACGCTGACCCTGACGCCCCGCAGCAACTGGCGCGAATGGGCGTGGAAGGTGACGCCTGCCGAAGTGAAGCTGGAAATTCCCGCCGACGGAATGGGCGAAGGCGTCTTTCAGATTCCCGTTCCGCGCGGCTCGAAGCCGGACCAGCTCTTCTATCTCGACGCGCAGTTTGAAACCGCGCCCGGCGTGCAATTCAAAGACACGGTCGTGTTCCGCGCCATGCCGAAACAGCTGCCGGTCAACGACTGGATCACCTACACCAGGGGAGCGAAAATCGGCGGAGCCGAACGGAACAGCCTGATTGAAATCACCTGGACCCAGGAACGCAAGGACTTCATCAGCTTCTTCCGCAGGAGCCCGATTCCGTTTGCGGAAAATGAAGCCGCGCTCGAACGCGACGTGATCCTGCCGGTCCGGGTGGAGAAAGCCCGGGTCTCCGCGGTGAGCTTGCTTTTCATGGATAAGAACAATGAGATCTTCCAGCTCAAGCAGAATGTTGCGCTGCCGGAAAAGAGTTGGGGAACGGTCCGCTTCAACGCCGGGGCGATCCGCGAAAAGGGCGTCATCATCCACAAGGGCGGCGACGGCAAGCTCGATTTCCCGGTGCGGCTGCTCGGATTCAACTTCGAGTTCAAAAGCGCCGAAACTGACGGTTCCATTCAGGTGAAGAGCTATGAAGTCGTGAAGTCCCAACTCCGATGGGAACCGGGCGCCTGGACCGTATACGGCGAAGGCTACCGACTTCGCAGCGGCGCCAACGCCTCCGAGCTCGTCATCGAGCGGACGCCGGGCAAACGCAATTACGCTTCGTTCTTCACCACAAAGAAAACCGTTCTGGCTGAAAAGGAAAGCGACTGGCCCGCCAAGGCGTCGATCGCCTTCCGTCCGGAAGGAACCGGGGTGCACTCGGTAAGTTTGCTGGTTCAGGACGCCAACGGCGAAACCCATCAGCTGAAACAGGATATCAAAGGTGCGCCCGGGCAAAGCCATGTGGCGAATTTCAACCTCGCACGCATCCCGGCCAACGATCGAGTGATCATCTACGGCGGCGACAACAACAAGCAATTGGATTACCCGGTGAAACTGCTCGGATTCAACTTCGAGTTCGACAAAGACGACCGGCCGAGTACATTGACCGTCAATCCCCCCGCCTTTGAGCCGGCGGAAGAAAATGCTTCCGCCGCCGCCGGCGGCGGAGCCGTTGCGATGGATCAATAAGGCGATTGCATTTCCGCAACGCAAGTGCTATATTGAAGGTATGGAACGACAGGCACTTACCGTTGCGGATCTGCACGCCTTTTCGGAATTCGAAGCATTCTCGGAACAGGCGGCGGGAGCCTTGCGCACCTTCCTCGCCGCCCCTCCCCCGCGAACGGTTCCGAACCGGTGGAAGACGGCGCTGACGCCGGATTTCGGCGCCGCCGGGAAAAAATGGACGCTCGGCGGTCTCGCCGGCGCGGTCGCCTGCCTGATGATGCCTCCCTTCGCTTTCTTTTGCCCGTTTTTCATTCTTCTCATGATCCTTGGAGCGCTGCTCGCGCTTGGCGGCTACCAGGTGTGCCGCTGCCGGCGCAATATCCTGAGATACGGCACATTGCACAAGGGAAGAATCGTTGAAATACGCCGCATCCCGTTTCTCTACATCCTGCGGGTCTCTTTCGGCAACGGCATTGTGCGCCATACGGTGTTCACCGGC
>JAVBSA010000480.1:0-9651 GCA_031556915.1 Victivallis sp. | reverse complement strand
CGCCGAACAGCTGTCGGTCGCCGACCGGCTCCCGGAAACCGGGCCGGAGCGCCGCCGGATTCTCCGGCAATTGCTGAGCGAAGCCAATGCGAAAGCAAACGCCGTGATGAACGGGCATTTGTCCGGCAAAGAGAAGTCTCGCCGGCGCGTGGCGGCGGGCGCGGCGCTGACAATGATCGCCGTCGGCTTCTGCCTGGTTTTCCGCAGCGTACGGAACATGTACACCCCCGGCGTGCCGGCAGAAAACAACGGCAGATGGGGATTCCGCAAATACCGGCACGTTTATCTGCTGTTGCTGCCGGCATTGCTCACGATCCTGATCTGGCAATATGTGCCGCTGGCCCGGGGCTCCTGGATGGCGTTCTACGACTATAAAATCATGGGTTCGTCCACCTTTGTCGGGTTGGACAACTTTGCAAATCTGCTGTTCGATGAGCGCTGGTGGATCACGCTGTGGGATTCCTTGCGCTACAGTTTTCTCATCCTGGCGCTGACCTTCCTGCCGCCGGTGGCGCTGGCGATCGGGCTGCAGGAAGTTCCGTGCTGCCGGCTGCTGTTCCGGCTGCTCTACTATCTGCCGGCGGTGATCTCCGGCATCGTCACAATGGTGCTGTGGAAGCAGTTTTACGAACCGAGCGAGAACGGGTTGTTGAACCGGATGGTCATGCATATTCCGGCGATCGGATTTCTCGCGGCCGGCGCGTTTCTGTTCTGGATCTGCTGGAAGTTCGCCGAACGATTGGATTTTCACGGCCGGCGCGGAACAAAGTTGCTGTTTCTGGGAGCCGGCAGTTTGCTTCTTTATACGGCATCGTCTCCGGCGCTGCCGATCCTGTTCCCCGGCGGGGAGACGCTGGCGGACCTGCCGTTGAGATTGTTCGCCTGCAGGCCGGAGCCGTACCGCTGGATGGCCGATCCCTCGACCGCGATGTTGGCGTGCGTCATCCCCGTGCTGTGGGCCGGGATAGGGCCCGGGTGCCTGATCTATCTCGCTGCGCTGAAGGGAATTCCGGATGACTGCTACGAGGCGGCCGACATGGACGGCGCGACCTTTGTCGATAAGATTTTATTTATCGTCTTCCCGATGCTCAAACCTTTGCTGATCATCAACTTTGTCGGTGTCTTCATCGGTTCCTGGGTCGGCGGAACGCAGATGATCATGGTGATGACCGGCGGCGGCGCCCGCACTGAAGTGACGGGGCTCTACATCTGGTACGAAGCCTTCACGTTCCTGCGCTACGGTTCCGCGACGGCGATGGCGTGGACGCTCGGCGTGATCCTGATCGGCTTCACAGTCTACCAGATGAAGATTCTGGCCCGGGTCGAATTCAAAACTTCGGGCAGGTGAAACAATGGGAATGATTTCAACGGTCGGGCGCAACAGTTTCAAGGTCAGGATGTTGCTCTGCGGCATCGGCGTCGCGTTGCTGCTGGGGGCGATGACGATGATCTACCCGTTCGGCCTGATGATCGCCGGAGCCGCCAAGACGCCGGTCGATGCGGCGGAGAACCGGTTGATCCCCGCTTTCCTGACCGGCGACGAAGCCTATTACCGGAAGGCGATGGAAGCGTTTTTCAATGAGCGCGAGATTCAATTGCAGCAAACCTACCGGGTTGACGCCGGCACGTTTGCGGAATTGAAATTGCCTCAAAAATCCGAACTGGTCGCCGACTGGCTGGAATTCCTGGAGCAGAATCCGTATCCGGCCCGCTGTTTTACCCCGGCATTTCTCTCGGTACGGACTTCGAACCGCACCCAGCCGCTGCTGCTGCGAAAATTCAAGAAACATTTGCAGCGGCAATACGGGAGCGTGGAAGCAATGAACCGGGTTCTGGAGACTTCGTTCCGGAGCTGGGACGAATTTTCGGTACAGACCCCCGTTTACGACATCCGCACCAACGTTCCGAAGCTGACCAGGTTCCGCGCCGCGTTGGAGGAATTCGCATTGACGCTTTCTCCCGCCCTGCGGAGCTATACGCTGCCCGAGGGGTGTTATGTCAAATCTTATCTGCAAAACCGGTACACCGACTCCATCGCAACTTACAACCGGGAGCACGGAACCGATTACGCCGCATGGGACGAGGTGGTGCTCCCGGCAACTTACCCGGTCCGGGGGACGGAAATGGAGCGGCGCGATTGGGAGACATTCGTGCGCGAAATCCTGAATCCGATCTGGATCCGGCTGACTCCGGTGGAACTCCCGTCCTATCAAGGTTACCTGGAGGAGAAACACGGCCGCATTGCAGAGCTTAACTCTTTGTACGGCAGCGATTATCGTGGATTTGAAGAGATTCCGTCGCCGGAGCCTGCCGTGATCGAAGGCGCGGCGCTGGCCGATTACACCGAATTCCTGCAAGGGCGGGCAAAGCCGGCCGGTCTGCACCTGATCGGCCCCGAGCACGGCTTCCGCGACTTCCTGAGCCGGAAGTACGGAGCGGCGGAACATTGGAGCCGGGTCTGGCCGCCGCAGCGGGAGCTTCACGCCGCGCATGTGATGGAGCGCAAAGCCGCATACCGTTGGGAGTTTGCGATCCGCAACTTCATCGCGGTCACGGAATCCGTGATGCTGCAGGGGCGGGTGATGTTCAACACCTTCCTGTACTGTACTTTGGCGGTACTCGGCGCGCTGATCGTCAATCCGGTGGCGGCATATGCGCTGAGCCGTTTCCGGCCGCCCTCAACCTATAAGCTCTTGCTGTTCCTGATGGTGACGATGGCGTTCCCGCCGATGGTGACGCAGATCCCGGTTTTCCTGCTGTTGCGGGAGCTGGGGCTGTTGAACAGCTACGCCGCATTGATCCTGCCGGGGCTGGCGAACGGTTATTCGATCTTTCTGCTGAAAGGCTTCTTCGATTCGCTGCCGCGGGAGCTGTACGAAAGCGCGATGATCGACGGAGCGGGCGAGGTGCGGATCTTCTTCCAGTTCGCCATGAGTTTGTCGAAGCCGATTCTGGCGGTGACGGCGCTCGGCGCCTTCACCGGAGCTTACGGAAATTTCATGATGGCGCTGCTGGTCTGCCAGGACCGGCAGATGTGGACCCTGATGCCGTGGCTGTATCAGCTGCAGATGAACAGCGGCCCCGGAATCGTCTTTGCGTCGCTTCTGATCGCCGCGATCCCGACCTTCCTGGTTTTCATCTGCTGCCAGAACGTGATCATGCGCGGCATTGTCGTTCCGGTCGAAAAATGATGTTTCATTTCACGATCCGGAAGGTTCGGGTGACCGGTTCGGCGCTTTGAATTCCGGCGTTATTTCCGTATTGCCAGGCGGTTATCTTGACCTCCACCGGGTATTTTGCTTTGGGCGGAATCGGGGTGAAGATCAATTCCCCGTCGCGGAGATAGGCGGGGCCGTGAACGACCAGGTATTCCACCGGGAACCCGGTGTTGCAGACGGCGGCGAGCTTGACGGAAGCCGTTCCCGCTTTGACGTTTGGAATTTCCGGGAAGGTGATGTACTGGCGCGTTCCCCTGGTATTGAACACCGGGACGATCATCTCCGACTGCAGAACCGAGCGGCGGTAGACATCGTCCCCCGGATGGATCGCGTTCAAGCTGAAACTGCCGGTGCGGCGGCTCGAGGTGAAGCCGAACCGGTCGAACCGGAGCGCGAGTTTGTCATGGCCGAGGCGGACGACCGGGCCGCAGCTGGGGTAAATTTCGATGTTTTCCGGATCGGTTCCGTGTTCGATCGCTTCACCCGCTTTTTTGTGGCTCCAACCCGGCGCGCGCCCTTCGGTCACCGTATCGAGGAAGGTCCCCGTGAGGTGGAAGGTGAGTCCGTCCTTTTCCGGAAGGAACGCGGGACGGATCTGAAAATGCGTCTTGAGGTCGGGGAGCAGTTTACCGTTCTGGATGTAGCCGAGTAACTGAACCTTTTTGCCGCGGTAGAGCGCCTCGTGCGCTTCGTGGAACTTTGCGTGCTCTTCGTCGAACACCCAGTTCCCCTCTTTGAAATCAGCGGCGGGCGGAGTATTGTAGCGCCAGAAATCGATCAGCCGGCCGGAAGCGAAGGAGACTTTCCCCCGCGCCTTGAGCAGATATTTGCCCATATAATCGATGATGTCGTCGTTGATGTCGAAGTGGCCGGAACCGGGGTCCGAAATCACGGTGATGATGAGCTCCGGCTGGATGTTGCGGGCGACCAGCGCACGCTTGTTCGGCGCCCCGCCGACTCCGAAAGAACGCTGCAGGAACGGGATCCCGGCGATGCGTTTCAAGGCGTCCTCATCGAGGATCTTGTCGCTGCCGAACTTGGAATGCCAGTCGACGCCGGGGGCGCTTCCGTCGTAGGAGATTCCGGCGATGGCGCGTTCCGGCTTCCACGCGGCCAGCTGATAGGGAAAATTGGCCATGGCGGAGTGGCCGAGCCCGATAAAGGGAATGTCCGATAATTCCTTGTAGCCGGACACCTTTGCCAGATCCTGGAACATTGTCTCAAATGCCTTGCTTTGAACCGGATCGCGGAAATTGAATTCGGACCCGAACGGCGCGGGCGCGATCCAGATGCAGCCATAGCCGAGTTTTTGCATGTATTCGCGGAATTTCGGATGCTCCATGATCGGGCGCTCGAGCATATTGTACATGCCGACCACGACGCCCCGGAGCGTTGCGGTGTTTTCCGGGATATACAGAAACACCTGGGAGGGAAGGTTGTTTTCGGGATTCTTCGTGCCGGCCATCGGAATCGACCATTGCCAGACGGCTTTGTCGAGCTCCATCCCGGCGAACGGCGATTTGACCTCCTTCGCCAGCGGAATGGGATCGAACCCGCCGTCGATCATGGAGCCCTTGAAATTGGAACGCTCGCGAAAATTTTCACAATACTGTTTGCCGCGGTAAGAATAGAAGACGACCAGCAATTTTTCCTTGCCCGGGATCGGGTCGCCGCAGTTGAGCGTGTCGCCGTTCAACACGATCTGCTTGCCGGAACTCACGATGGAACGGACTCGTTCCGTGACTTCGGTGAACTTGTTTTCGGCGCCCCAGAAGGCCCGGCCGAGGGTGAATCCCTCCGTTGCCTCCGGCGCTCCGGCGGCGATTCCGCCCAGGCTCCGCTCGCCGAAAGAACGCTCCTGAATGGAATTGTCTTTGTACTTTACGATCAGTTGTTTGGCGACTCCGGGCGCGGGATCTTTGCCCGCCATCTTGTTGCCGTCGATCCAGCCGAAATAGAAGTCATCGTTGATTTTGAGTTTTTTGAACCCTTCCGTCGCGTCGGCCCAGCGGGTGTCGGCGCCGAATTTCGCCTCAATGATTTCCAGCGCCGTTCCGGTGCCGGCCAGAAACAGGATTGCCGTGAATATGAGTATCTTTTTCATGCCTGAGCCTCCTTTTTCGTTTTCCGTTTCCCGCAATAGATCAGCCAGACCCCGATGGCCGTGATGCTGCCGCCGCAGCCGAGGATGCAGAGCTTGCCCGCCAGGGGATTGTTGAAGATCAGCAGCACGAGAATCGAAAGGCCGTACACCAGCGCGAGTTTGCCGATCACGTCGAACTGGCGCGCATCGCTGTTGTATTTCTCGTTGCTGCCTTCCACCGTGGGGTCGATGGGGCGGTTCATGTCGTCGAAGAACTTTGCGACGCGCGCCTCATCGGCGGGTTTCCGCTTTTTGGCAACCCAGGAGCAGAAATAGAACCACCCCACGCACACCGTGATCAAGACTCCCGTCGTCAGCGCGAGCTTGAGGTCGTTCAACTCGTTGTCGGATAGATTGTAAGAGCCGAACCATTTCGACAGGTTTTCTTTGTCGAGGATGAAGACCAGCGCCACCGACCAGGCGAAGCCGAACGCCAGCGTGCTCCACGCCGCCCAGTCGGGAGCCTTTTTGTTGAACATGCCGAGCATCAGCGGAACCGCCTGCGGGATTCCGGTACAGGTCGCGGCGATCAGAACCAATTCGTAGAGCGGTAGCGTTTTCAGGGTCGAAAAGAAGATGGCCACGAGAAGGTAGAATACTCCCAGGATCACCGTGAACAACCGGCCCAGCCAGATCTGCCGCGTTTCGGAGGCGTTGGGGTTGATCAGCGGCAGATAGATGTTGCGGATGATCGAACCCGAGGTCGCGTTCAAGCCGGAATTCATGCTGGTCAGCGTCGCCGCGAAAATGGCGCAGATGAGGAGCCCCATCAACCCCACCGGCAGCACCATGCTGGCGACCTGTACATAGGCGGCCTCTTCGGGATTGGCCAGCCGGGGGAAAAGCGCCGCCAGGTCCGGCTGGGCGATCAGCACCGCACAGGCCAGCGCCGGAACGATGAAGATGATGGTGTGCGGAATGGCCGCGAGCCAGGCGATCGCGCTGATTTTGCGCGCATCGTGCCCGGTTTTGACGAAGACGAATTTCGCCGCACCCGCCGTCAGGCTGTTCTGCAGAATGGTCTGGTTGAGGATCAACGTGACGATGTAGGGGATGAGAATCCACCAGCGGCAGACGCTTTGGATATTCACGAGTTCCGGGTGGTTGGCGATCTTTTTGGCGAGCCCCGAGAATCCCCCGATTCCTTCGGCGACGGTTCCGTTCGGCAGCACGAATTCGCTTTTGTAAAGCACCAGCACGAGGACCGCGATCGAAACCGCAATCAGCATCAGCATCTGGACGAAATCCCCGGCGGTCGCAGCCCACGAGCCCCCCAGCATGGTCATGATCACAATGGCCGTTGTGAGGATGAGGATCAGGAAAATCATGCCGCCGTCAAGCCCCATTCCGGCGCAGAGGGCCCCGAAGGCGCCTTCGCGGAAGGGGGCGAGTTCGCTCACAAAGACGCAGCTCATGAATTGCGCGATGGTGTAGAGCGAAATTCCGCCGAAGAGGATGTTGAACGGCATCGGCAGCCAGGTCATCACCTGCTCGTTGACCCTGCCGTAACGGTTGCGCACCGCCTCGTTGCCGGTGATCACCCGCATCTGGCGGAACCGGTGGGCGGTGAAGAAGACGGTGAATACGGCTCCGATGAAGTTGGCGACGGTCAAAGTCAGGAAGAAGAGGCCGGTTTTGTAGATTTTTCCCGCCGCTCCGGTGTAGGTCCAGGCGGAGAAGCCGGTCATGAAAATCGAAGCGGTGGCGATCCACCAGGTCATGTTCCCGCCGCCGCGAAAAAAGTCGCTGGCGTTGCGGTTGAACGATTTAAACACCGGCCCCAGCGCCATGACGAAGAGCAGATAGAATCCGATGACCAGCCAGTCGGGCAGTTGCAGCATGGGGATGACTCCTTATTCGATGGTTTTGCGATTGGCCGCCATCCAGAGCAGCGCTTCGAGAGTGTTGGCCGCGGCCCAGCCGTTGTAGGAATACCACATCGACGAGGGCCGCCCGTCGCTGTAACAGAAATCGGTCAACCCGTCGCTCGGGCAGTACCGTTCGGTAGTGACGCCGTAGCGGCCGTAGCCGGTGACTTCGGGGTAGAGTTCGAGCGAGTTCATGATCCACGCCATGCCGTCTTCGGCGCGCATTTTATGGGTGGAGTCGCCCGTCTGTTCCGCCAGATAATAGAGTTCGGGCGTAACGAGCACCCCCATCGGGTGGATGTGGGGGTTGGAGACGCTGGTGACCGACCCGCCGCAGGAGTTCCAGCTGCTTCCGTAAAGCGGCATGATTTCAGGAATCGCGCGGAATCCGTAGCGCCAGAGGTATTCGTAATGGGCGGCGTCTTCCAGCATGGCGAGGTAGCGGATATCGCCGCTTTCTTCATGGAGAAGGCGTACGAGCTTCATGAAGGCGAGATTGCCCTCCTGATCGGGGGCCTTCCAGGTATCCATGGGGGTGCCGCAGACGTTGAGATTTTGGACCGGGCCGTGGTAGAATTCCGCCGCTTTCCTGGCTGCTTCGAGATAGCGGGCGTCGCCGGTGACGCGGCCTGCCATGGCGAACGCGGCTCCGATCCAGCAGCCGGCGAAACCGTCCCAGTCGGCCACTTTGGGCTCGGCTGTGGAGAAGGCGTAACCGCAGTTGCCGTCTTCGCGTTGAAGGGAGAGGAAGACATCGGCGGTCCGGATCGCACCGGAACGCCAGTGCGCCGGGGCGCCGGGAATTTCTTCGAGCGCCTTGAAGAGATAATAGAGGGCGTGGCCGTTGGTGTAGGCGCTGTGGAGGTCGTGCGTGACTTTGAGGAAGTCCCACCAGCCGTTGACCCGGCTGCCGTCGCGTTCGCGCACAAGATCATAGAACATGCCGGAGGCGGGATTCCGCCCGGCGACGATCTCGTTGAAGAGGTCGAATCCGCTCTTGCGATTCGCAAAGAAGCTTTCGGGCAGGTCGAGCACCTTCATCGCCGTCGCGAACGGGTAGGCGAGGATCGAGCCGCCGGTCCAGCCGATTTCGATCAGCGGCCGCCAGGGTTTGAGCTCGGGTTGCAGGGGCGGGTGCGCCTCCTGGTTGGTGTAGTGATGGAACTCGTCCGACCAGCTCTGTTCGACGAAGGCCGTGACGACGGCGCGCGCCGCTTCGGGGAAGCTCTTCCGGAATGCCGGCCGTTCCCGGTGGCGCCGGTAGAGGAAGTCGATCACTTCGCGGACCGATTCGCGCCCTTTGCCGGGGAGATCGAAGAAGTAGCCCGCCACTTTCCCGGCGGCGGTCGGATTCGAGGTCGATTTGGAGCGCCCGTCGTAATGGTCGCAGTATTTGTTGACGAAGGTGAAGGGCAGATTGGCGTAGCCCAGCGTCACGCCGAAGCGGTCGGGGAGCTCGGCGAACAGGCCGTTCCGCACCAGTTCGCCCGCCTCGTTCCGGCAATAGGGGTCGATGGAAATTCCGGCCACGCCTTTGGTGCCGACGGCAATCGAAACCGGGTGGCTGGCGCGGTCGGCGCGGAACTCCCACAACGGCGACGAATAGATCGCCTCGGGGTGTTCCGTCGTGAGGTTGGGGTACTGGCCCGGCTTGGCATTGCCTAAGTTGTTGTCGCCGTGGATACAGCATGGAATCAGGTGCCACGCGCCTTCTTCGGTCCCTTCGAGCTTGACCCGGGTGGGGTAGGCGGCGCGGAACGAGAGCTCGTAACGGATGAACGGAATTTCCGGCCGGCAGACAAGTTCGAGGTCGATGTTGGAATCCGCGAAGCGGAGTCCCGTTGCCGGGTTCACTTCGCCCATCGGGATCCAAGCGCCGTTCCGGCCCTGATAAAAGGCGTGTATCTTCATTTTATTCTCCGATCCGTTTGTAGACGCAAGTTGACATGGGTTCCACGGTGATTGTGCCTTCAGCGGCGCTTCCCCCGAGTTCTTGAAATTTTCCCGGTGGCAGAGTCAAGGTGAAACGTTCGCTCTTCGAGGCGTTCATGCCGATTTCATAGGGGCCGTAGGTGCAGCGGTAGAAGTCGCCGCGCCCGGCGTAGGGGCTCTCCTGCCCCGGCTTGAATTGGATTCCCGCCGGAATTTTCGCAATGGGGAGCTGTTCGCCCGCGAGCAGCGAATCCACCTTTTCCGGGTAACGCACCCCGCCGTTGGCGAAGCCGAAATTGGTCCAGTTGGGCCGAAGATAGGTCAGGCCGGAAGGTTGGAATTTGATCTCCTGCCGCACGGTCGCGATCCGTTCCGAGTCCGGCGTGATGCAGTGAATCCGGGCGAGGCTGTTGACCGCGTGCCGGGCCCGCCAGTAGAGCGAGGCGTAGAGAATCGTGTCGCCGTCTTTGAGGGCCAGGACGCCGTTTTC
>JAVBSA010000655.1:0-3495 GCA_031556915.1 Victivallis sp. | reverse complement strand
CAAATTCGCGAAGCGAATTTGCGTCGGCCCCGGCACCTTGCCGGTCTGGGAGGGTTCGGGAGGGGCGAAGCACCCTCCCGGCGGAGTTTGAGGCAGAGCCTCAAAGCCAGGCGCGTTTATTTTGGCTAGCGCTTATGGGCTTCGCGCCCCTAAGAACCTCGCCAGGGCCGAAAGGCCCTGAACCCGGGCCGCGTTGCGGCCTCACCTCTTCACCCACTCCGGGTTCTCCGGGCCGAAGTGCTTTAACATAACGATTGACTCCGTCTTCGACCGGTTCTCGATCGTCACCCCGCGCTTCGCCGCCGTCTCCGACACAAAGTATTCGTCGCTGGTCAGCTCGCCGAAACGGATCAGTGCCGGAGTCTCCAACGCCATTCCGTTCAAAGTACCGTATCCCTGCATCATGATCAACCCGTAAGCCGCCTCGTCGCAAATCGTTACGGTTCGGCCGGGCAACACCGTCAACTCCTTGGCGGAAACCGCGGCGGAACGGTAGCAGATCCAGTTTTCCACGCTCCCCGGCACTTGCGTCTTCACCGGAACCGGACGCATGAAACGGTGCGCGGCAAACTCGGGATCGACATTCAATTCCCAGTCGATCACCTCCATCAGGTAATCGAAATCGCCGCGCCGGTCCGCCGGGCAATCCTTCCAGAGCAGCGCTTCCGGAACGATCTGATCGTCGACCAGGCTCTGGTACATCGCGTAAACATCGCTCGCAAACTGCGGCTCATACGTGCACAAACTGCCCGGCGCGTGGAGAACGCCCGGCGGCACGTCCCAGCCGGTCCCCGGCTCCAGGCGGTAGGCCTTGGAGAGGTTGGTGATCTTATTGTCGCCCTTCGTGAAATTCACCAGGCACTCGCGCACCTCTTCCTTCGTCGTCCCCGGCTCGAAACCGAAAAAGGTGAAGGGAAAATGGCCGCCGTGATTGTTGAGCTGGGGCGGAAAATAATAGCACTCCGGCTTGCCGCTCTGGCCGACCAGCTTCGCGTGCTCTTCGCGATGGTGAATGTGATGCGGCAAAGGCCCGAGATTGTCGAAGAATTTCGAGTAGACCGGCCACGCGCCGTATTCGTCCCAGAGCCGTTCGCCGATCAGCTCCGCGCCCAGCTCCTTCACAACTTCAGTCAGCGGAATGAGCGTTCCGTCGCAGCCGACCACATGGCTGATTCCTTCGTTTTTCCCGGTCAGGGGGCCGTTGTCGGCGGGGGTGGTGCTGCCGAGCCAGCGCTCGTCGATTCCGCCCCGCTCGCCGCCGAGCGCGTAATAATCGTCCGGATGCAGCTTGATCCGCCGCCCCGGGATGCAGAACGAACGCGGCACCCAGGCCGGAGCCAGGCGGAGAATTCCTTTGTTCGCTTCAAATGTTTTCTTTGCTTCAGACATGTTTCACCTCGATTTCAAATATTTCCACGTGTTCCAGACGTTCGATTTCAAGCGAAAGTTCGCCGTTGCCAAAGCGGTACGGATGCGCCTTGCCGTCCGACACCCGCCGGACCGCGGCAACCCCGGCGGGGAACTTCACCGTCAGCGCCAGGTCCCGCAACGGAATCACCGGGAGAATTGGCTGGCTGTTGACGACGCCCAGGAGCCAGGTGCGCTTGTCTTCGCTTTCCAGCAACGTAAGCTCGGTTTCCACCGACAGGTTCTCCGAACGGACCAGGAACGCGGGCAGCAGCCGCGCAAACAGCTTTTCCCCGAACTCCTGCTGCGAATGCTGCCGGAGCGCCAGCAGCCCCGAATAAATCCAGCACACCTTCCCCTTGCCGTGATTGTGCTCGACCCACCCGGCATAAGCGGTCGTTTCCCCCGGCGGGTCGGAGTGGATCGAAGCGTAGTTGTCCGCGTCGCCGACCGGGAAGTCGGGGAGCGACACAAATCCCTTCACCTCCGCCGCGTCGCGCGCTTTCACCAGCGGCGGCGGAACGCTCCGGCTGAAGATCCATTCCCCGTCGGCGGCAAGGTAACTCACGCTGCCGGCGTCTTTGCCCGAATAATCAAGATTGAACAGGTCGGCCAGCTGGAAATTGCCGCTGCTTTCGCCGCCGCGGCGGTAAAGCGAAGTCTTGCCGGTGGCGATCAAAGTGCCGCCCGCCGTGACGAAATCGCGGACGCGTTTCACCTCCTGCTCCGTCATGAAAAGCGCGTGGTTGATGATGAGCGCCTTGAAGCCGGAGAGATCTTCCGTGTCGTCGGTCACGATCCGATAGGGAATATGGAGCCGGTTCAGGATTTCCGCCGTACCGAGCACCTCGTCGATCGTCGCGTTGCGGCGGATCCCCATGTTGTTCGGGTTGTTCTCGTGCAATTTCAAAAGCGGCGTCCCGCTCTTCTCTTCATTGACGCAGCTCGCCATCGAGAAATAAAGCCCAACCTCGGCCCGGAGCGACGGCCGGAGTTCCGATATTCTTTTGCGGAACGGCTCCAGTTTTTTCACAATCCCGTGCAACCGCCCGTAAAAGGGGCGAGACAACGTTCCATCCGGATTGATTGCGTCGATGAAGAAGTAAGCTCCGCCGTTGGCGAGCGTGGTCGCGGCGTGAAGAAACAGTTCCTCATCCGACTTGGTGGAGGTGTGATCGTGAAGGTCCACGCAACGCGAGGTCATGAATTCATAGGGGATCTTCCGGCTGTAGGCGGCAAAGATTTTGCACCCGAGCCGCTGCTGGAGGCCGCCGCCGTAAAAGTCGCCCGAAGCGTAATCGCTGGCGCGGGCAATCCCGGAGCTCTGGCCCAGGTACCAGCCGTGCAACACCGGCGAAAACTGGTGCGTCACCGCGACGCCCGGCTTGCAGCTCCGGGCGAAATCGGTCAGTTCCTGAGCGAACTCGGCGAGTGAATCCTCCCGGAAGCGCTGGAACCCCACCCATTCCGGTTCGTTCCAGTCGAGCGTCTCCGGCAGGGGGCGGCCATATTTTTTGCGGCAGGAATCGCAGGCGCACACCTGCGGCCAGAAGGTCATGTCAAGAAAGATTCCCGCCACTTCATAGGCCAGGATTTCCGCGATCTGTGTTTTGCAGAACTCCCGGTATTCCGGGTTGTTGGGGCAGCTGTAGCGGTAACGCCCGTGGGATATCGCCCCGGTAATGGATTGAATCCGCCATTCGGGATGCGCAATCGCCGGTTCATTCTGGTAGACGACCGTATGGTAAGCAACCGGAACAATGCCGGATCCGGCCAGAAGTTTCACTGTTTCCCCGAAGAGATCGCGGCCAGCGCAACCGGTATGGACATGGCCGGCTTTCGACGGATAGTAGCAGTTGCCGTTGTGGTCGCTCGCGTAGACCATGGAAGACTCCACACCGGCAAGGCGGATCATCTCCACATAAGTTGCCGGATCGAATTTCTTCATATACTCCGGCCTGAGGTCGGTGATATGGTTGTCGATCAGAATCCGCGAATAACAGTCGAAAAGCGTCTTCATATCATTGTCTCCTTGTATTTTTTAAGCATTTATCATATATTATACTGGAAAACAAATAGAAAAACAGA
>JAVBSA010000600.1:0-6512 GCA_031556915.1 Victivallis sp. | reverse complement strand
GGTTTGAAAAGACCTTCACCCTGACGGAAATTCCGAAGTATGAAGCGCTTTCCGTCTTCATGCAGTTCAACGGGGTGGCGACGCTCGACCTCCGCAACGTCACCTTTGCACCCGCCCTTGGCGGCGATGCGGCAAATCGCGATGTGAATTTGTTCCGGCAGCATTCGCTCGAACTGGGGCTGCCGGCGGGGTGGAGTTTGCACAATTGTTTCTCCGAGGGCGACCACGTCCTCGTCAAAGCCGACCTCTCCGAACGGGGTCCGAGCGGAATGCATCCCTTGAAAATCGAAGTCAAATCCGGCGTCATGACCAGTTACGACTACCGCGACAGCCTGACCGTGTACAGCGCCCCGCTGCTTGAGCCCCCGGCCGGGGAAACGCTCGGCGCCGGGCTCCAGCTCAAAGGCGAAGGTTCGGGCGAACTCGTGCTCCGCTGCGACTCGCGGGTGATCGGCCGGAAAGCGTTCAACCTTGTTCCCGCCGACGGCTGGCGGAAGGTAGCGGTCGAGTTCAATACCTCGCGAAAAGGCGTCTACAGCATGGAGCTGACCTTCAAGGGAACTCTTTCCTGCGACGCGCTCTATGCGGGCGGCGCCGCAGGCGGCTGGACGGAACTCGGCGAAGCGGGCAAAAGCGGCATCCTCTTCGCGGGCGAAACAGCCACGCTCCCGATCCTCGCCAAGCCCGCCCCCGGAGCCGTCACGCTCGTGTTGCGTTCCCTCAATCTCTACGGCGAACAAACCGAACAAACGATTCCGTTCGACGGCGAAAAAGTGCTGAGAACGCAGCTTTCAGTACAGAAAAACGCCTTCGGCCCCCTGCGGTTCGAGGCAATTCAGCTCGACGCGGCGGGCAAAGAGGTTGCGCCGCTTGCGGAACGGATCGTCAATATCCTCCCCCGCCCGGTGCATTGGGGGAAAGACGCGCCGGACTCATCATTCGGAATCCACGTTCAGCCGACGGACCGCCACATCCATATGGCCAAGGCGATCGGCGCGAACTGGGTGCGGCTCCACGACGCGGGCGTCCAGCTCCTCGGCTGGGCCTACCTCGAACGCTCCCCCGGCCAATGGAGTTTCGACGACGCCGGGGTCGACCGTTACCGCAAACATCATTTGAAACTGCTGGGCGAACTCACGACCGCCCCGGCGTTCCGCAGCGGCAGCGCCAGAAGCTCCGCGCCGCCGCCGGCGTTGCGCCAGTCGATCACTTCGCCCTATTTCCTGCCGGATTCCATCGACGAATACCGCGCCTATTGCGAGCGGATCATCCAACGCTACCATGGCAAAATCGACACCTTCGACGTCTGGAACGAACCCTGGCTGCCGCTCTTCTTTCACACCGACTTCGTTAAGAAACTGCCCGAAGGCGCCAAACGCTGGGCCTCCTTCGGCGGCGGATTCTACATCTCCCCCGATGATCCGGCGCAGGAATTCTACCGTTTGCAGCAAGCGGCGCGCAAAGCGGCCGCCTCGGTGAAGCCCGCCGTACGGGTGCTCGGCGTCAACTCCACCGACGGGCTCGGCGGCGAAGGACGCGTACCCGGCAAAGAGTTTTCCAGGTCGATGGCCGAACTCGGCGCGGCGGCGGATTGTGACGCGGTCTGTTATCACCAGTACCTCACCCGCCTCGCCGGATTCCCCGGCGACGACGTGGAACAGGGCTACGAACGGGCCATCGGCCCGATCCGGGAGCATCACGGCGGCAAGCTCCCGCGCCCGGTCTGGTTTACCGAAGGCTCCCCCTGGCTCAACCCCTGCGACAACTTCTACCGCACCTTCCCCGCGGGTGCGACCGTGCCGGAAGTGTTCGACGCGGGCGACCGGATCGTCCGTTTCACGACCGCGCTGCTGGGGCGCGGAGTCGAAAAGGTGTTCCTTTATTCGATGGGAATCCACAACGGCTACGGCGTCCTGAACCCGCACCGGCTGATGATTACGGCGGCGGGCGAACTTCACCCATCGGCGGCCGCCTACGCCGCCCTAACTTCGCGCCTGGAAGGGCTGCGCTTCGTCAAAGCGTTGACTGTCGGCGATACGGTTCACGCCTATCTCTTCAGCGACGGCAAGCGCAGCGCCGCCGTGCTGCTGCCCGATCCCCGGCACCCGGAAAGCGCCTGGAACACTCCCGCAGTTCCAGCCTGGACCCGGAGCGACCTCTTCGGCAACCCGTTCCGGGAACATTCGCCGTACGCCTCGTACCTCACCGGCGCGGGAAGCGCCGCCGAACTCGAAACCTACCTGACGAAAGGGAAATAGATGATGGGAAAAAAATTCACACTGATTGAACTCCTGGTCGTGATCGCGATCATCGCGATCCTCGCTTCGATGCTGCTTCCGGCGCTCTCCAAGGCGCGCGAAAAGGGCAAGAGCACCCGCTGCCTCTCCTCCATCCGGCAATTGGCGGGCGGCCAGCTGATGTATCAGATGGATTACGACGATTTTTACGCGCCGTCCCGTTACGGTTACTTCACCACGCCGAAAAAAGTGGTGCAGAATCCGGAATTTCTCGCCTCCTATATCGGCTATCCCGCCGGAAGCACCATGGCCGAAATCAAAAAAGCGGGCGGAGTCGCCTGGGGCTGTTCCTCCTGGGATCCGGGCGCGCTGTCGGCAACCTACACCGGTTACGGCCAGAACATGCGTTTCCACAGCAACGGCGACGCGACAACGATGATCTCCTACGATGAAAACGCGGCCTCCAACCCGTTTTTCAAAGGCAACCAGATCAAGCTGCCCTCGAAACGCGCCCTTTACGGCGACGGCTCCAACTGGCTGATCTCCTGCTACCGCATCGGGAACGCCGCCGACACCTTCAACATCTCGGTCGACGGCAACGGCCTGGGCGGGCAACCGCTCCGTCACGGCGAACGGGCCAACTATTCGTTCTTCGACGGCCACGCCGAAAGCGTCGGTGCGCAGAGCGCCTATCTTCACTTCTACAAACCCGAACTCATATAAAGGTACGATTTCCATGGAAAGAACCGATTGGAGGCTGCTGACCAACGGCAGCCGGATTCCCGCGGAGCACTACGCCGACCAGCCCTACATCGTCAAAACCGATGACGGCGCCTTCCTCTGCTGCGTCACCACCGGCGGCGGCGGCGAAGGCGACCGGGGGCAGCACATCGACACCTGCCGCAGCACCGACTTCGGCAAAACCTGGAGCGCCCCGGTTCCGGTCGAGGAGCCGGGCGATGTGGAAAATTCCTACGCCGTGATGCTGAAAGCGCCTTCCGGCCGCATCTTCATCTTCTACAACCGCAACACCGATAATGTCCGGGAAATCGAGGACCATCAGCGCACGTACAAAATCACCCGCGTGGACTGTCTCGGCGACTTCGTCTTCAAATACAGCGACGACCACGGAAAAAGCTGGAGCCGGGAACGTTTCATCATCCCCGTCCGCCTCTTCGACTGCGACCGCAACAACATTTACGGCGGTAAAATCCGCTTCTTCTGGAACGTCGGCAAAGCGTTCCACTTGAATGGAGAAGCCTTCGTCCCCCTGATCCGGGTAGGTGAAATGGGCGAAGGCTTCTATCAGCAGTCGGAGGGGTCGCTTCTTCACAGCCCCAACCTTTTCCAGGCGGCGAATCCGGCCGACGCGCGCTGGACGACGCTGCCGGAAGGCGAAATCGGCTTACGCACTCCCCCCGGCGGCGGCCCGATTTCGGAGGAACAGAGTTTCGTTCCCCTGAGCGACGGTTCCTTATATGTCGTTTACCGCACCATCGACGGCTACCCCGTTGAAAGCTACAGCCGCGACGGCGGCAAAAACTGGCAGGAACCGCGCTATATGCTCCGCGCCAGCGGCCGCAGGGTGAAACACCCCCGGGCGGCGAACTTCGCCTGGCGCTGCGAAAACGGCAACTATCTCTACTGGTTCCACAACCACGGCGGCCCGTTCATCGGCAACGCCCGGAAAAACGTCTACGAAGACCGCAATCCCTCCTGGCTCCTGGCCGGAATCGAAACCGATTCCCCGCAGGGAAAAGTCATCCGCTGGGGCGAACCGGAGCTGCTGCTCTATCACGACGACCCCATGGTGCGCTTCAGCTACCCCGACCTGGTGGAACAGGACGGGCGTTATTTTATCAGTGAAACTGAAAAAAATCTCGCCCGGATCCACGAGATTCCGGCTGAATTCCTGGAAAAGATGTGGGCGAAGGTGCGCGGCGAAACCGTCGCCCCGGCGGCAACAACGGACGCTCCGCCCGCCTTCCCGGCATTCTCGGTGCGCGATTACTCCATCGCCAACCACGGAGCGTCGCTGACGGCGGCCGGATTCGCCGTCGAGGCCGTTCTCACGACCGGTGCGCCCGGCCTTCTCCTGGACTGCCGCGAATCCGACGGCCGTGGCGTCGCACTTGAATTCGACGCAGAACGCCTGATCCTGACCCTCTGCGACGGCTGCGAAGAGTGCCGGATGCGGAGCGAGCGGGTCGTTTTGAAATCCGGCGACCGCCTCACGGTCAACGTCGACGGCGGCCCCGGCGTGGTGAGCTTCATCTTAAACGGCGTCTTCCTCGACGGCGGCGAAGAGCTTCAATTCGGCTGGCGGCGGTTCGACCGCCGGTTGGTCAACCGCCCGGTCAAAGCCCCCCTCACGCAGGCGGAAAACGTAACCATTCACAACCGCTTGCTGATGACCGCGGAGTGTTGACGGAACCAGCAGCAAAACTGCGTATTTTTGACGGGTTCATTGGGAACCCGTCTTTTTTTTATTTAAAAATCATCTTGCCCTCAGCTTTTTTTATGGAATATCCGTGCTTTTTTTTTATTCTAAATTTTTCGGATGGATATTGACATTTGCATTGTCATGTGGTATAATTAAACAAACCAATGATTATAATCAATAAAAAAAATACCGATCATGACTTTGACCGAACAAGTTTATGGCCAGATTTTTGAAGAATACATCAGGAAGAATTACGATGAGTTCAATCCCCTCCGGCTGCCGACCGAAAATGAACTGGCCGACCGCTATCAGGTCTCCAAAATCACCATCCGCCGCGCGGTGGACAAGATGGTGCAGAATAATTTCGTCCATCGCCAGCGCCGGAACGGCACCTTTGTGGTCGACCGGCGCACTCTTGAGCCGCGCTACACGATCGGACTGATTATCCCGAACGATCCTTTCTATGAGGTGTTGGCCGGGCGGATCGAGGCGGTTTTGATGGCGAAGGGGCATCGCGCGCCTCGTTTCCCGGCAAACGACGCGGCGAAGTTTCTCAATCAGCTCGCGGCGCAGGGCTACCGGCTCGACGGTATCATTGTCTGCGGGTATCTGGTCGATCACGCCAAACTGGCGGAGAGCGAAATCCCCTATGTTCTGGCCGGAGGAGAAGGTTATCAGAGCGCCGACAACGTGGTCTTCGATCTGCGATACGGCGTCCGGATCGCGGTCAACAGTTTCATCGCGCACGGTCACCGCGATATTCTTTTTCTCTCCCATTATGAGAAGGACATGCAGTTGGCAAATCGGATCAACCGCAACTTTAACTTTGAAAGCTGCGCCCGCTATCAGGGCTACTGCGACGCGCTGGAAGCGGCGGGAATCGAGATCAGGCCCGAGAACGTCATTCATATGGGGAACTCCAAGCGGAACACCTATTTGACCCTTCGTGAAGTGATCGCCGGGGGCGGACTGCACCAGAGTGCGATTTTCGCCAGCAACGACACGTTGGCCGAGGGCGCGGTGATGGCGCTGACCGAAGCCGAGATCGGGATCCCGCAACAGATTTCGCTGATCGGCTGCAACAATCTGGCGCTCGAAGGCGAAATGATCCAGCCGATCACCACGCTCGACCTCCGGCTCGATGAGGTCGGCGGCAACGCATTGCAACTGCTGTTTGCCCAGCTTCCGATCAAGCGGGAACATGAATACCGTTCGATTTCAATTATTCCGCGGCTGGTACGGCCGGAGAGCAGTGTCGCGAACTACAAAAAGTAAAATATTATCCCAACGGAAAGGATTTGATGCCATGAAGAGAATGAGTTTTACTTTGATCGAGCTTTTGGTCGTCATTGCCATTATCGCGATTTTAGCCGCAATGCTGCTGCCTGCGCTGGGCAAGGCGCGTGACCGGGCGCGCGGGAGTCAGTGCATGTCGAATCTGAAGCAGTGGGGGACAGTCGCCGGAATGTACGGCGCCGACTTCAACGACTGGGTCATTCCGGGCACCAACGGAGCGGATCATGCCCTTACCCGCTGGCCGTGGTATTTGCGCGGCTATGTCGGCAATGCGCAACAGGCGGAAGGCAGCTCCGGCTTCACGGCGGCTTCGCAGTTGAAAGTGGCGGTTTGTCCCGCCGCGCCGGATCGGTTCGGCTACGGTCACAATTACTACCATCTCGGCTGGGTCGGCGGTTACAGGCCGATGCGGAAACTCGGATCGTCGCGTAAATCCTCCTCGGTACTGCTCTTCAGCGACGTGTACCGGCCCAATAAATATCTCGCCGGGGAGGACAATCTTTTCTCCAGTTGGCTCTTCGGCGTCAATCCCGGCG
>JAVBSA010000549.1:0-2578 GCA_031556915.1 Victivallis sp. | reverse complement strand
CGCCGCAGGCGGGCGGCGCAATGGGATTTCTCGTCGACAACGTGTTGGGTTGCGGGCAAAGCCCGCGCCAAGTATTTCGTGGTCTTTTAAATGAAGAGTATTGGTCCGACAAGTCTGACCTGTCCGACTTGAGCGTCAGTGATGACGGCGAATGAAGTCGAGAATCCGCTCTTCGATGTCGGGGTAAAGTTTGTGCGGTTCGCTCCCCGGAATCCAGATGGCGTGGCCTTCGTCGCGCCTGCCTTCATCATAAAAGTAGGATTCCGCGCCGGAAGCCGCGACGAAATTTTTCGCCGATTCAATCGGAACCACTGTGTCGTACAAGGAATGTGTGTAGAGAATAGGCGGCGGATTCCCGAGATAGCTCATGGGGGTGGCCTCTTCGATCTGCTGCTTTGTCGGTTCCCCGCCGAACAGGTACCGGTAACGGTCGGGATTTACCGCCAAATCCGCCCTGAGGTCCCCGATGGCCGAAATTGCGACGATTCCCGCCACCCGGCAATGCGGCAGCCGGAGCCCGGTCATCAGGGCGAGGTGTCCGCCCGCCGAACCGCCCACGAGAAAGATCCGGTCGTGTTTTTCCAGCAGGAAATGCGCCGCGTCGAGACAGTCGTCGCCGCAGGCCGGCCAGGGCTCCATTCCGCAGAGGCGGTAATTGATGTTGTAGACGCAGCAGCCGTGATCCGCCAGATATTCCGCGACGCCGCGCCAGCTTGCTTTGTCCTGCGCCGCCCAGCCGCCGCCGTGGATGGCCAGTACCGCGGGCGAACCCGTTGGATTGGAAAGGTCGCCGAGCCCCCGCTCGCCGTGGGCGGGGTTGTACGAAAGAGTTTCAGGAGTCGTCATACCGTCAAATCCTCAAAGGTTGCGTTTAAAAATCCGGCCAATGCCTCCGGCGAAAGGGTGAGGTTGAGCCCGACCCGGCCGCCCGAAACATAAATCGCATCAAATAAAATCGCGCTTTCGTCGATGAAAGTCGGGAAAACCTTCTTCATGCCGACCGGGGAGCAGCCGCCGTGGACATAGCCGGTGAGCGGCAGAAGCTGTTTCACCGGAATGAGTTCGATGCTCTTCTTGCCCGCCGCCTTTGCGGCCTTCTTGAGACTGAGCTCCCCGTCGCCGGGGACGATAAAGACAAAATACTCCTTGCCCGGCGCTTCGGTCACCAGGGTTTTAAACACCTGTTCGGGGCGCGCGCCGAGCTTTTCCGCCACGGAGACGGCGTCGATCCTGCCGTCTTCCGCCGGATACTCGTGCGGCGTAAAAACGATTCCGGCCTGTTCCAGCAGCCGGAGCGCGTTGGTTTTGGGACCGTTCATTTTAAAATTCCGACATCCAGCGTGACCACGATGCGGATGACCTTTTCGATGGTGGTGGTATCGTAGACGCCGCTGTAGCTGTCTTCGACGGAACCGGGGCGGTTGATCTGGATGACCCCCTGCCGGGCGGTCAGGATCCTGCCGACCCTGGCATGGCACTGTTCCGCGATGGCGGAGGCGCGCTTGATTCCGGCGTTCGTCGCGGCGGTGATGAGCTCGAGCTTGTACTGTTCCAGGTTGGTGACCAGAAATTTCGGCGTGCTGATCCGGATATCCACCCCTTCCAGCAGCAGCGCTTCCAGCCGCAACGCGACGGAACGGACCAGTTCCACGTTGGCGGAACGCACCTGGATGGTTTTGGAGCAATTGAAATGGCTGAAGACCTCCCAGCGCCTGTCGCCTTCCCGGATCGTCCGGTTCACGCTGTAGGATTCGAAATTATCTTCGGTCAACTCCCCGTCTTTGAAGCCCTCTTTGCGCAGACGCGCCATCACCTTCGCGTTATCGGAATTGATCCGGGCAAACCCTTCCCGGACAGTGGGCGATTCGGTTTGGATGGTGACGGAAAAGGTTCCGATATCCGCTTTGATCTCCTGTTCGGCAACCCCTTTGACTTCGATGGTGTTCTCATGGGTATTCTGGACTTTCAGCATGAAACGGCTCAGAAAATAGGCCGAGCCGACCATGCCCCCCGCCAGAACGATTCCCGTGATTGCAATTGCCAGAACTCTTTTGTCGACCGCCATTTTTCATCCTTCCGTTGTTGATGATGCAATGTACCACGGCGCATCGCATTTTCAACAGCCGGAAGAAAGAAAAACAGCTGTTTTCAGACTATCGGACAGAGAGCGTGACCGACTTGATGTAGACGGCTCCCTGGGGCGCTCCTTCGAGGGATTTGCTGGCGAACTGCAAATTGACCCCGGTGGTTCCTTCGGGCATTTTTACGACCGGCAGGACGATCTCAAACTTGCCGTTTTTGCGGGGCAGATCGAAGAAATGGGCGCTCTTGCCCGTCCAGAAGAAGGTCAGGGGCGCGTTGTTGCGGTAGTCGGCGGAGAGGATGATTTCCCCGCGCAGCACCAGTTCTTTGTTTCCTGCCGGAATCTCGATCCACTTTGAGACGCGGCCCGCGTAGTTGGCCGCGACCGCGCGGATCTCCAACGCTTCGGCGGGGGAGCCGTTCACTCCCGTCGTGCCGCCTGAAACCGGACTCTTGGGCTCTCCCCAGGAGTTGAAGTTCCACCCGGCGGTGTGCT
>JAVBSA010000659.1:0-7953 GCA_031556915.1 Victivallis sp. | reverse complement strand
AACAACACCTCGACCTTCCGGGCGGCAACGCCCGGTTCGGGGACTGGCTGAATATCGATGCCCCCACATCGTCGAAATTGATTTCCAGTGCTTATCTCGCCGGAATGAACCGCTTGCTGGCCCGGATGGCGCGCATCCTCGGCCGCGCGCCCCTTGCGGAAAAGCGGGAACGCATCGCCGGTGAAATCGCCGCCGCCTGCCGGCAGGAATTCCTGACGGAAACCGGAGAACTCAGGGAAAAGACGCAGACGGCGGCATTGCTGTTTCTGCATTTCGGCATCGTGGAAACCGCCGCCGGCCGGAAGAAAGTTTTCGATTTCCTTGTCGAAGATATCTTTCAAACCCGCAACGGCCACCTTTCCACCGGATTCCTCGGCACGCCGCTTCTGCTTGGCGTTCTCTCCGGCAACGGCCGTACCGATCTCGCCTACCGGCTTTTGGAGCAAACAACGTATCCGGGGTGGCTCTATCCCGTCACGCTGGGGGCGACCACGATGTGGGAACGCTGGAACAGCTGGACGCCGGAAGAGGGCTTCGCTTCCCGCGACATGAATTCTTTCAACCACTATGCGTACGGCGCGGTCGGGGAATGGTTCTATGAAACCGTCTGCGGGATTCAACCAATTCCGGATGATGTTTCCGCCCGCGGCTTCAAGCGTTTCCGCCTTGCGCCGGTTCCGGGCGGCAGTCTCACCTCCGCCGCGGCGGAATACGATTCGATGTACGGGAAAATCATTTCCGCCTGGGAGATCGACGATAATACGTTCCGCTGGAACTTCACGGTTCCCTGCAATACGGAAGCGGAAATCCTCTTCCCCGTCCCGGCGGAGATTCCGGCCATTCCGGGAGTCCGGAAGAAAAATAAAAAATACATCGCCCGGCCCGGCAGCTATGCCGTCAAGCTTTCTTTTTCAAAACATACATGAGGATAACAATGACAAGCAGAATTTTGGTTTTACTCCTTTTGTGCGTGATGGTTTGCGCATCGGCATGGGAAAAAACCTGGGACTACCGGAAGGAGCTGCCGCTCAACAACGGCGGCACAACCATGCGCGTCCCGCCCGATGTGAAGACGCCGGAAGGCGGGGAAACGCTTGAGGTCATCCAGCCGTTCGCCCGGGAGGAGCTGCTTTACCCCTCCCACATTCAATTTCCGCTTCACACCTCTCTTTTGCGCAGCGGCGGGGCGGTGGAAGTTTCTTTCTGGCTCAAAGGGGAGCCCGGAACGCAAATCGAGCTGCGCCACACGGAGATGCTGCCGTATTCCGGACATTTCTCCGATACGTTGGCATTTTCATTGGATGGGAGTTGGCAGAAAATCTCCGCAAAGCTGACCCTTCGCAACCTGACCTGGGAACCTTATGCGGCGGTTCCGCGAATTTTGCTGACCCGGAATTTCGCCGGGAAACCATTCTATCTCGGCCCGCTTACGGTAAAAAATACGGTAAGCGTCGGAGAACCGGCGCCGGTCCCCGTCAAAATTCAGGCGGACAAGGAGTTCCGGGCGCTGCCGGAGGGCAAACTCTATGTCGGGCCGGGGACGGCGCTCGATTTTTCCGCCTCCGTTGAACAAATTCCCGCCGGAACGCGCGGACGCCTGATCGTGAACGGCAAAGGCGAGCTTGCGTTTGAACAACGTCCGGATGACCCGGTGCGTTTTCTCTGCTGCTCGTTCGCGCATCACGAGGAGCTGGCGTTCCGTACTTATTCCAGAGAGGAGCTCGATGAATTCGCCGACGCCATCCTGCGGCAGGGATACAACATGATCCGTTTCCATTACCTGGATGAAATGCTCTCCGGAACCAAGCGCGGGGCATTCCTCAAGAATCCGGAACCGGCCGTCCTGGTGCAAAGTCCCGGTGAAATCCGATTTGAACCTGAAACGCTCGACCGGTTTTTCTACTTTATCCATGCCTGCGGCAAACGCGGCATTTACTTGAACCTGGATCTGATGAGCTCCTTCAACGGCTATGACAACGGCGTGACGCCGCACGTTTTCCAGAACAGCGACCGCACCACGAAAATGCAGCTCTTCGTCAATGAGGCTTACCGTGAAAACTGGAAGGCCGGGGCAAAGCGTCTTCTGGAAAGCGTCAACCCATACAACGGCAAGGCTTTGAAGGATGATCCGGCAGTTGCGATGGTCTGCGGTTTGAACGAGCAGGAAATCCTGATTCCGCCCCGCGATTACGGCAAAGTGTTTCAACCGCGCTGGGTTGCATATCTCAAAAGGAAATACAAATCAATCGAAGCATTGCGGAAAGCCTGGAACGATCCGGCTCCGGCAACGTTTGAAGCCGTTCCGCCGGTCGGCGGCGAGATCGGCAAAGATACGCCGATGGGGCGCGACATGGCCGTGTTCTGCGCCGGGCTCGAAGCGGAAATGAGTGATTTCTATCTTGACGCGATGCGGGAAATCGGCGGCGAGCCGCTTCTCGGCAACTGGAACATGCGCCCGCGCTTCCTCGAAGTTCCGGCACGGGCGAAGCTGCCGGTGACGATGCTCAATTTTTATCATGCGCACCCGCATTACGGCAAACACACCACCGTTTTTCATGAGAGCGCCATCCGGCAGGGCGGAAACATCAACAAGCAGTTTGCGACCATGCGGTTCCTGGACCGCCCGTTGATCAGCACCGAATACGGCGCGGTCTTCTGGAACCGTTTCCGCCACGAACAGGGGTTGCTTCAGGGGGCGGGCGCCGCGCTGCAGCAGTGGAGCGGCATGACGGTGTTCAGCAGTCCGGTCATATACGGGACGCGCCGGATCGAGTGTTTTCTCGCAGGGGCAGATCCGGTCATCCGCGCGGCGCAGGCGGTGGAGTTTTTCGCATTCCGGCGCGGCGACATCGCCCCCGCCCGGAATACCGTGGAATTCCCGCTGGATGACGAACTGATTTTCAACGGCAACGCCATGCGCGGCATCGGCGACTCGCTCTCGCGGCTGTGGGCGGTCTGCCGGATCGGAATCACCTATGGGAAACCGCGCGTGCCGGTGAACGCCGCGCTCCGCATCCGCCCCGGCAAAACGGCCGCCGTCGGCGGCGACGGCAACTACTCCACCACCTCGCTGGACGCTTCCTGCGAAGATGGGGAGGTGGTGGTAAAAGCGTTGCGCAAACGCGGGTTGCTCCCCCCGGAAAACAAAACCGATCCCGGGAACGGGATTTTTCAGAGCGATACCGGGGAGGTGACGATGAACGCGCAAAGCGGGGAACTGTACGTTGTCTCCCCACGCCTGGAAGGCGCTGTGCTCAAGAGTTCCAAACACACGAAGCTCGGCGCATTCACGATTCAATCTTGCAGCGTTCCCGCGTCGCTTACGCTGATCTCGCTGGATGCGGATGCGGAGCTCTCGACCGCCGGGCGTCTGCTGCTGGTTTTCGCCGCCGACGCGCTCAATTCCGGGATGGAATTCACCTCGCCGGAACGGACCATGCTGATCGATTACGGCAAGACCCCGGCGCTGCTGCAAACCGGTCGATTTTCCGGCTCGCTCAAACGGAAAGCGGCCGGGGGAAAATTCCGTCTCTATGCGCTCGACCTGACGGGGAAACGGATTGCGGAGCTTCCGCTGACCCACGCCGGGAACGACGTGTCGTTTTCGGTCGACACCGCCGCAATTCCGGGAGCTCCCGCGTTCTTTTTCGAATTGATCTCACTCCAAAATGAAAGGTGAAGCAATGCAGATGAATTTTATCTACGGTATGACGCAAGGTTTTTACTCCCCGCGCGGCTATTACCGGACGCCGGAGGCGGAACGTTCCGTCGCCCGGCTCAAGGATCACGGCGTCAACCTGGTCGCGTTGGTGGTCAATCAGTATCAGGAGACGTTTTCATCCACCCGGATCTTTCCCTCGAACGTCCGGACGCCGGACGACGATGAACTTATGCTGCATATCGGCCGGTTGCACCAGGCGGGAATCCGGGTCATGCTGAAACCGATGATCGAACCGCTCGACAGCGTCTGGCGCGGCGATATCCGTCAGCACCGCGGGATACGGATCATCGCCGACGTGGAATCGGATACCGTCACGCCGTGGTTCCGCTCTTACCGCGAATTCGTCAACCGTTACGCCGACCTCGCCGAATCGTGCAAGTGCGAATGCTTCTGCATCGGCACTGAACTCGACGGAATGGAGGAATGCACGGAAGAATGGAGCGAAACCATCCGGCTGGTCCGCAGCCGTTACTCCGGCCCGGTGACGTTCAACACCACCATGAATCTCAGTCAGCGGGAGTCGAGGCGTTGGTTCCGGGAACTCGATTTCGTCGGCTTTTCCGGTTACTACAAGGTCGGCCCGATGGACCGCACCTCCACCCTCGAAGAGATGCGGAAGGGCTGGCTGCCGTGGAAGGAAAAACTGAAAGAGTTCCACAACTGGATCGAACGCCCCCTCTTCTTTGCGGAAACCGGCACCCGGCCGCTGGTCGGGGCCGCCGGCATCACCGGCGGTTTCAGCGCGGAATCCCCCGTCTACTCCGAACAGGAACAGGCGGACTATTATTCCGCTACCCTTGACGTATTGGAGAGCGAAGATTGGTTTCTCGGTTCCGTCTGGTGGAAGCTGGATGAATTTCAGAACCGGCCGAACTACCGCCTGAGCGACGGGCACTACGTCGGTTGCGAACCGACTGAAACATTGCGCAAAACCATGCTGCAGCGCGCAAAAAATAAATGGACCCGTCAAGTCGTCCGGTAAGGAAGGATTTCTTTGTGGAATTGCATTTGAAACTGCTGGATTCGATGACGAAAGTTCTTCCCCGTGAAAAACTTCCGGTTACGCGTGAATATCTTTGCGGATCGGCGCTGCGCGGAGAAGTGTTCGCTTTTCAGCTGGCGTTCACTGCCTGCGCCGACCGCGTCGGGAATATCGGGGTTGAATTAACCGGTCCTCTGGCCGGTTTTACCCGGATCCGCCGGGTCGGCCTGGTTCCGGTGGAAATGCCGGCGACCCGTTTTGACGACAATGTGTTGACCCGTGAACCGGGATTGTTCCCCGATCCGTTGTTCGATCCGGATGAAGAGGGGGTGACCGCGTATCCCTTTCAGTACCGGGCAATCCATGTTCAGGTCGCCGTGCCGAAGGATCAGGAGGCGGGGAAATACGAATTCACGCTTCGTCTTTCCCAGGCGGAAGAAGAGCTTTCCGCCGAAAAAACCTTCACATTGGAGGTCGTCGGCGCCGGGTTGCCCGAACAAAAAATCGAACATACCGAATGGTTCTACTGCGATTGCATTTCCACACGGTATCATTGTGAAATCTGGAGCGAAGAATTCTGGGCGATCCTCGGCCGTTATTTTCGCAATATGGCCGAACACGGAATTACTCAGATTCTGACGCCGATCCTGACTCCGCCGCTGGATACCGCGGTCGGCGCGGAACGCCCCGCGTCACAGCTTCTCGATATCGAAACGGACTGCAAAGGCAATTGGAAATTCGGCTTCGAACGCTTGGAGCGCTGGATAAAACTGGCGCGCGAATGTGGACTGCGCCGGTTTGAATTCTCCCACCTTTTCACGCAATGGGGGGCCGCTCATGCACCGAAGGTCATTGCCCGGACTCCCGAAGGACTCAACCGCGTATTCGGTTGGGAAACGGATGCGAAAGATCCGGAGTATGAAGCTTTTCTGGCCGCGATGCTCGGGGAACTCCTGAAATTCATCGAAACGCACGATTTGACCGGGCATTGCTGTATGCATATTTCCGACGAACCTCAACCCGGAGATTTCGACCGGTACCGGGAACAGATGGCAATGGTCCGGCGCATCGCCGGGAATTCGCTGCCGATCTGCGACGCGCTCTCCCACCCCGGCATTTATAAGAGGGGCGAAAACGGTTATCCGGTGACCTGCATCAACGAGCTGCCGGTCTTCAAAGCGGCAAAAATCGATCCGTTGTGGACCTATTATTGCTGCGGGCCGGAGACGGAAACGACCAACCGTTTCCTGCATTTTCCCGGCGGCCGCACCCGGATCCTCGGAATGCAGCTCTTCCATTACGGCATTGCCGGATTCCTGCACTGGGGATACAACTTCTGGAATTCACGCCTTTCCGTCAAAGCGGTCGATCCCTTCCGCTCACCGGATGCCGACGGCAAATTCCCCGGCGGCGATCCCTTCCTGGTCTACCCGGGGGAGGGGGGCGAACCGGTCGATTCCATCCGTTACGAGTTGATCCGGGAGGCGTTTCAGGATCATCGCGCCTTGGAGTTGCTGGCGACCCTTGCGGGCGGCCACGAGGCGGCGGATGCGATTCTTCTCGATCTCTGCGGCGGCAGTTTAAGCGTGACCGATTATCCGGTCACCGGCGAAGCGATTTCCATGATCCGCCACGCGGTCAATATGAAAATCAAATCCCTGATCTCCAAATGAAAACTCCGGAAGTGTTGAACGATTTTACCAATAACGGTTTATGTCTTGTTTTTCAGCTCATTTGCGGAGTTCGGCGGCAGACTCTTTCTCTGCTGATGCTGCGCCTGAAGCACCTGAAAACGGCATAATCACCCGATAATCCGGCAAAATCATGACAAAAAAGTAGTTTGCAATTGGCTCTTATGGTTTTATTTTATCGATATTGCAGTATAGTATCGGAGCGCTTTTGTGTCAATAATACTGCTTATAAATGAAAAATGACCGAAATGTTGAAGCCGCCGCATTCTGGCCGCAGTTGAAAAGTGTAGTTCTCCCGATCACGTTTCAGCAATTCATGCTGGCGGCGGTCAGCGCGGCGGACGCGCTGATGCTGGGCATGCTGAATCAGGATTCGTTGGCGGCGGTTTCACTGGCGTCGCAAATTCAGTTCGTATTCAATCTGTTCCTGGGGGCGTTGAGTATCGGGACGGGAATGTTTGCCGCGCAGTACTGGGGCAAGGGCGACCGCGATTCCGTGGAAAAGGTACAAGGGTATGTCTTGCGGCTCACTTTGTGCATTTCTCTCGTGTTTGCGCTGACAACATTTTTGTTTCCGCATCAACTGATGCGAATTTTCGCATCCGACCCCTCTCTGCTCGACAAAGGAGCGGAATATCTGTGTTGGGCGTCGGCATCCTATCTTTTTTGCGGCATATCGCAAATTCTCCTCTGCACTCTGAAAAACTGCGGTCTCGCAGGGCTCGCCATGCGGATCAGTGTGGCCGCGCTGGCGTGCAATATCGGTTTGAATGCGCTCCTGATCTTCGGCCTTTGCGGCTTCCCGCGGATGGGGATCGCCGGAGCGGCGTTGGCAACCGTGCTCGCCCGGATCATGGAATTCGGCTGGGTCCTGGCGGAAACGCGCCGCCTCGGCCGGGTGAAAATCCGGATCCGCCATATTCTGCACGTCAACCGATTGTTACGGAACGATTTCCGGAAATACACGCTTCCCGTAATGGGCAACATGCTCGCATGGGGTGTGGGATTTACTATGACCTCGGTCATCATGGGACACCTCGGAGCCGACGCGGCAGCGGCCAATTCCATTGTCACGATCGTCAAAAGCCTGGTGGTCTGTTTTTGCCTCGGGCTCGGGAGTGGCGGTGCGATTATCGTCGGCCACTCGCTCGGGCGCAATGCGCTGGAATTGGCGCGAGCTTATGGCGGGAAACTGACCCGTCTCGCCGTCGCCGGAGGCATGGCATCGGGATTGCTGATTCTGCTTTTGATTCCCGCCACCCTGGCGGTAACCGACCTTTCCGCGACGGCGGATCATTATCTCGTCTGGATGATGGCGTTCTGTGCGCTCAATGTGATCGGGAAGTCAGTCAACTGCATGACCGTCGGCGGAATTTTCTGCGCCGGCGGCGACACGAAGTTCGGGCTTTTCTGCGATATTTTAGTGCTATGGTGCGTGACGGTGCCACTGGGAGTGACGGCCGCGTTTCTGCTGGATTGGCCGGTCATCGCGGTGTACTGTATTGTGAATCTGGACGAATTGATCAAACTGCCGGCGGTCTGTTGGCGTTACCGGCAAT
>JAVBSA010000670.1:0-7505 GCA_031556915.1 Victivallis sp. | reverse complement strand
CGCCGCGGCCTCCGACAGATGAAACAAAGATGACATATGAAGCCTCGTTAATTATTGTAATAGTGTACTTTACTGCATTATTTGAAAAAATCAAGCGTTGCCGATAGAAAAAATGCGTTATTTCGACGGCAGCTCGTGGGCTGCTTCGACGTTGACGGCTCCGAGCTGGCTGTTGCGGCGGAAGTCGCCCGGGAGCATTCCGTAAAACGATTTGAACTTGCGCCGGAAATAGGCCATGTCATTGAAGCCGGACTGCATCGCCGCCTCCTTGATTGACATTGTTCCTTCGCCGAGCAGTTGGGCGGCCTGTTCCACCCGGCGGCGGTTCACCGCCTCCGCCAATGTTTCGCCCCGGGTGCGGTGATAGAGGCGGCCGAGATAAGCGGGATTGCACTTCAGGGCGTGGCCGATCATCGCCGGGGTGAGCTCCTCGAAGAAATGCAGCTGAATCAACCGGTCCGCCGCCGCCGGAAGCGCCGAATGTTCTTCCGCCGGATTCGGGTTATTGCTCCGCGCCATCACCCGCAGGATCAATTGAAGCAGAAGCTCCTTGACCGCGTCGTCCCCGCGGGTGCGCGATTGTTCGCGCAGCAGCGCCTGAAAGTATTCCGGCAGGCCGGATGCGCGTTCGGCGCAGCCGTGCTGCGGCAAATCGCGCAGATCTTCCTCGCCGGCGTGAAAATGCACCCAGAAGAAGGAGAGATTCCGGCAGTAGGCCGCATCGCCGCCATGGCGGACGCTGCGATGCAGGCGCAGCCACTCCCCCGGGGCGATGCGGAAATGGTTCGAACCCTCGAACATATAGAGTTCTCCGCGAACCACATAAATGATTTCATCCGAGTCGATCACGCGGGTCACATGCCTGCCGCCGCGCCCGCTCGAATAGAAGCGCCCGACTTTCAGAAATTGTACCGACATGACAGTCTGTCTCCTTTTTATGCAATCTGGTCTCCTTGTAATAAGATAGCAGCGACTTATATTAACATCAACAACTTGAAACAAATATCCCTCCGGGAAAGAACCGATCCGATTCCGTGCCGAACAGAAACCACAAAAGGAGAAAACGGACATGAAAGCATTATCACGACTGTATCCCGATCCCCGGCGCTGCTCCAATTTCACACTTATCGAGCTGTTGGTTGTGATCGCCATCATCGTAATCCTGGCCGGAATGCTGTTGCCCGCGCTGAACCGGGCACGGGGCCAGGCGCACCAGGTGAAGTGCAGCAGCAACCTGAAGACACTTTCGGCTGCGCATCTGTTCTATGTCGGCGATAACGACGGCCACATGATTCCGCTCACCTACGGTCCGGGCACCCGGCTGCACTGGCATAAGGACGGGTTGCCTCCCTATTGCGGCGGCGAGGCTCACTATCCGACTTACGGCGTCTCCGATCTGGCGCATCAACTGCCGGCTTTCCTGCGTTGTCCCGCCGACCAGCGGTTCAATCTGGACCTCTCCGGGGAGCTGACCGTGATGGAACCGAGTTACGGCTACAATTTCGTGTTTCTCGGCGGACTGGCCGCCGGAGATTATTACGGGCGTTCTCCGCTGGGAAAACTCAGCCGGATGCCGCTGCCGTCGCAAACCGCCGCCTTTGCGGACGCGATGCATAAGGATGAGATTCCGACCGTGACTTTCAACAACACGAACGCATACACGCTTTACTGGCCGCGCTGGAACAACTATGCCTACAGCCAGTATATGCAGGACGGCGGACGCTTCTACGAACGCCATGACCAACGGACAACGCTCGCCTATCTGGACGGCCACGTAGCGTCCCGTAATTTCCAGGAAGCCAACGGCGACGAGACCGCATGGACCGGACGCCCCGCCGGAAACACTTATTGAACACCGGGAGGGAACCGTCATGATTTTCCGCAACTTATTTGCCGCGCTGCTGCTCGGCGGCGGTTTGTCCGCCTTTGCAGCGGAGGCGCCCTTCGAATGGATCCCGCCCCGGAATTTCAGTTTGGAAAAGGGGGACTGGGGACTGGAACAACTGCCCGGCGTCCGCAAGACGCTGCTGTTTTCGCCGTTGCCCTCCGAGGCTCCCGGCGGCAGGTACGAGAGTCCGCGCCACGGCCTTTACAACCATACGCCCGCCTTTATCCTGAAAGACGGTTTCTGCCTCGTCTACTGGGTCAACCACATGATCGACGAGAACGGTCCGGGCACCCGGGTCCTCGCCCGGATCGGCCGGATCGATGAACAGCGGGGAACGATTCAGTGGCAGCCCGGGGAGAAGATTTTTGAGCTGATTCCGCCGGCCGGCACAGTCGCGCCGCGTCCGCTCGATTATACCGCTTCGCGCATCGACGGATTCGCGGCGACCGGTCATGTGTCGGTGATCGGCGACCGGCTTTTTGTGTTCAGTTATATCAACAGCTGCCTCGGCTGGGTGGACGATATGAAGTTTCACAACTGGAATTTCCGCGGCACGGCGCCGGACCGGAACTATTTCCGCAATTACCGCAAAGGGCTGTTGGACCGTTATCACCGCATCAGCGATTATGTACAGGAGTGGAAATTCACCGGCGACGCCCTGGCCGCTGTATCGCCGCTCTATGCGTTGAACGCATTCCCGGAAGAGGTGAAGATCTCGGAGTCGTTCACGCAGCAGGTGGCGAAGCCCGCCGAGCCCTATGCCTCCGCGCTGCCGCTGGCGCAGGCTCCAGAGGAGTTCCGGAAGGTTATCCGGCAGCCGGGCGAAGTGTTCCTCCGCAATCCGAATTACGCGCCCGGCACCTGGCACCTGGCGGCGAACGGAATCAACGGGCTGGCCCATTTCAGCGAATTTGAACGGCCGGACGGCACGCTGGTGGTCGTCCGCGACAATCTCAAGGACCGTTCCTGTTACTACTATGCGGCGGAAAAGGCGGCCGCGGCGGAATTCTATCCGGCCGCGGAGAAGACCGCGCTGCCGGGCACCTCGATGCCGGTCGCCGGAACCACTGCCGGCGGCGTCTGCTGGATCGTCGGCAACAACGGCCCGCGCACCCTGATGTTCATCACCTGGTCGAAAGGCGGGCGGAAGTTCGACCGGACCGCCAAAGTGGAGTATCTCGCCCGGCAGGTTACGCCGGGCGGCCTGAAGCCGGCCGTCAGCGGGCCGCAGTATTTCAAGGCGGTTCCGTGGCGCGACCGCATCTGGATCATCTGCAGCATCGCGCGCGAGGAGATCGCCTTCCTGGACATACCGGTCCGGAGTCTGGAATGAACAAAAAAAAATACTTACGGAGGCAATGAGTGGACCGCGGCACAATCATCAATCTCGCCGTATTGGCGCTGTTTCTGGCGGGCATGGCGTATATGGGAGTATACTTCTCCAAAAGAAACCGCGACACCGAGACCTATTTTCTCGGCAACCGGGCGATGCCGGGGTGGGCGGTCGGCCTGTCGATGCTCGGCACCAGCATCAGTTCGGTCACGTTCCTGGCGTTTCCGGCGGCGGCGTTCGCGTTGGATTACCGGTTGCTGGCGCCGAATTTCACCGTGCCGCTGATCGCGTTGTTCGCGGCATGGATTTTCGTGCCGTTCTTCCGCCGCGACGGGATGGTGACGGCCTACGAGTATCTGGAAAAGCGGTTCGGAATCGAGCCGCGCCTCTATGCGGCTTCTGCTTTCATGCTCTCCTCGTTGGTGCGCCTGGCGGTTGTGCTTTACCTGGTTGCGCTGCCGCTGACGGCGCTGCTCGGGCTCCGGCTTGAAACCGTGATCATCGCGGTCGGCGTCGTGACTTTATTCTACACCGTTTCGGGGGGGCTCGAGGCGGTGATCTGGACCGATGTGGCGCAGACGTTCATATTGCTCGGCGGGGGATTGCTCTGCATCGTGCTTGTGGTCTGGAGGATTCCGGGCGGAATCGCCGAAGTCTTCCAGACCGGCATGGAATTCGACAAATTCAGCCTCGGCCCATGCGAAATGACTTTCGGGGACCGGGCGCTGCCGCTGCTGGTGCTGATGGGAATCACCAGTTTCCTGTCGGAGTATTGCAGCAACCAGAATATCATCCAGCGCTACATCGCATCCGAAAGTTTGCGCGAGGCGCGCAAGGCGACGCTGATCTCCGCTTTCGGCAGTTTCCCGACCTGGATTATCTTCTTTTTCCTCGGCACATGCCTTTTCGTCTTTTACCGGGTGAATCCGGAACTGCTGCCGGCCGGAATCACAGCCGATGCGGTGCTGCCTCACTGCATTCTGAACTAGACGCCCGCGGGAGTCGGCGGAATCATCATCGCGGCCTGCCTGGCGGCGGCGATGAGCACGCTGTCGAGTTGCCTGAACGGTTTTTCGGCGGTATTGACCGTCGATTTCGTGAAGCGGTTCCGGCCGGAGTCGGAGGACGTCTTCCTGCTCCGTTTCGCCCGCTGTGCGACGCTGGCGGCGGGGGCGGTGATGATCGGCGGCGCACTCTGGATTCACCGGATTCCCAAGGAGAGCATGAACGACTTCAACATCTGCGTCGGTGCTTTGATCGGCGGCGGCATCACCGCGATCTACATGGCCGGGTTTTTCCTGCCCCGGATCGGGCGCAGGGCGCTGCTCGCCGGAATCGCCGCCGCGCTGATCTTCAGTTTCTACATGGCGGCCAAGACGCTCGGCTGGATACCGCAACGGTTCACGGTCGGCATCCATCCTTACGCGACGGTCGTATTGAGCAATGTGATTCTGCTCGCCGTCGCCTGGATCGCCTCTTTCTTCGACCGTAAGCCGGTTGGAATCGAGACCCTGACCGTTCAATTCAACCGGAGGACCACCGAGCAATGAAAATCTACACGCCCGCCGAACCCGAAACAGTGAAACTGCGCTCCGGAGTGCTGGAACAGCGTCAGCGGACCGCGCTCGACACGACCGTTCCCGCCGTCATGAAAAAAGTGATCGATACCGGACGGCTCGCCGCCTTCCGGCTCGACTGGAAGCCGGGCGATCCTGGCAAACCGCATATCTACTGGGATTCCGACACCGCCAAGGCGCTCGAGGGAATGGCGGCCGCGCTGGCTTTGCGGCCCGATCCGGACCTCGAAAAGGAGTACGACCGCTGGGTGGACCTGATCGTTTCCGCCCAGCAGCCGGATGGCTACCTCAACACCTATTTCACCGTCGTCGAACCGGACAGGCGGTTTGCGGATCTCTATTATAATCATGAACTCTACTGCTGCGGCCACCTGATCGAAGCGGCTGTGGCCGGCTACCGGTTGCTCGGCAAACGCAAACTGCTCGATTCCCTCTGCCGTTACGCCGATTATCTGGCGGGCGTGTTCGGTTTCGGCAAACGGCGGGGCTGGTCTGGCCACGAGGAGATCGAACTTGCGCTGCTGAAACTCTACCAGGTCACCGGAACAAAACGGTATCTGGACCTGGCGCGCTACTTTCTCGACGACCGCGGAACGGAGCCGCACTATTTCCGGACGGTTGAACACCGCACCGAACTTGACGACGCCTACAACCAATCCCACCTGCCGGTGCGTGAACAATCCACCGCCGAAGGGCATGCAGTCCGGGCGGTCTACCTCTACTGCGGCATGGCCGACCTGGCCGGAATCATCGGCGACGAGGAGCTTTACGCCGCCTGCGAACGGATTTTTCACAGCATCCGCGACCGCCGCATGTATGTGACCGGCGGAATCGGTTCCTCCTTCTGGCATGAACGTTTCACCGTGGACTACGATCTGGCCAACGGCTCCCTGATGTACGCCGAAAGCTGCGCGGCCATGGGGCTGGCAATGTTCTGTTCGCGGATGCTCGACCTTTCCGGCGATGTGAAGTACGCCGAAGTGATGGAGTTGGGAATTTTCAACGGCATTCTTTCGGGCATCGCGCTCGACGGCGACAAATACTTTTACACCAACTATCTCGAGGTTGACGACAACCTCATGGCCTACACCTACGGCAGTCCCGTGCGGCAGGAGTGGTTCAACTGCTCCTGCTGTCCGACCAGTTACGCGCGGTTCCTGACTCAGGTTCAGCAGTACCTCTGTTCGGTCAGGGAAGAAGAGGTGAGAATTCATATCCCCGTCGCCGCGGAGATGGAGATTCCGCTCTTCAACGGTTCCGTCGCCTCGTTCGAGGTGGAGGGCGACTATCCTTATGACGGAAAAATCATCATCCGCATCCGCCGGAACGGCGAATATACCCTGTCGCCGAGGGTGCCGGAGTGGTGCCGCGCCGCCGTCCTGCGCGTGAACGGCAAAGAGGTGTTTGCCGGAGAAGGCGGCCGTTATGTCTCCATCGCCCGCCGCTGGAAGGCGGGCGACGCGGTTGAAATGGAGCTGGAGACGCCGGTCCGTTTCCTGCGCGCCGACAGCCGGGTCACCGGAAACCTGGGCCGGGTTGCAATCAGGCGCGGTCCGCTGGTCTACTGCGTCGAAGGCGTCGACGCCCCCTGTCCGGTGCGCGAGCTGGTTCTCGATCCGTCGTTTGTTCCGCTGCCGGAGTGCGCCGGGGATCTCCCGGCGGGAACCGTCGCGCTGCGTTGCGAAGGATGGCGCGAACACTATGACGGCGGCGGAGCGCTCTACTTTGAAGCGGAGCCCCGGCGGGAGCGGATCGCGTTCCGCGCGATTCCCTACGCGCTCTGGCAGAACCGGGGCCGGACCGGCATGGCCGTCTGGCTGCGGACCGGCCGGGAAAAGCAGGAAACCTGAAAAAAAATCGCCGAACAACTAACCTGACAAGGTTCCAATCACGCTGACGCGCTCGCGGGAGTCCCTGGGCAATCATGTCCGACTTAACCGCCTGATCTCAGTTGGCCCGGATCGTCCGCCGTTGGAATTCACGATAAAAGGCGCGCTGTTGGCAGCCGGAGGATCATCCTCCGGCCTTTTTCGGCTCCGGAATTTGCTATTTTTCCGGAGCGGGGCTACATTATCAGGAGAAGAAAGGTAGCGCCATGAAAGACTTGACATCCAGCGTATATACATTCCGGGATCTGATTGAAGGCGGCTTCCTTTATGTGGATAAGACGGAATACATCTGGCGGATGCTGCAACCGGCCAAAGCGATGTTTTTTATGTCGCGTCCGCGCCGTTTCGGGAAGTCGCTGACGGTGTCGACTCTGGAGGCTGTCTTCACCGGCAAGCGTGAACTGTTCAAGGGGTTGGCGCTCGATAAAAAGCCCTATGACTGGAAGGTCTATCCTGTGATCCGGTTGGATCTGGGCGATGTCAAGAGCGCCACGCCGGAAGAGCTGGAACAGAGTCTGAGACAAAGAATGGCCGAAGTTGCAGCAAGCAACGGAATCACTTTGACGACAGACAATGCCCAGGCGCAATTCCGGGAGCTGATTCTTGCGTTGAATCGTTCCGGTGCCCCGGTCGTCATTCTGATCGATGAATATGACAAACCGATCCTCGAGAATGCAGTCAATCCGGCAGTCGGTGGGATTGCGAAGGTGCTGAATAGCTTTTATGGCGTCATTAAAACGACGGAGCCGCTGCAGCGTTTCGCGCTCTTGACCGGAAGCAGTAAATTCTTACTCACTGATCTGAATTGCTTGACCGAT
>JAVBSA010000532.1:0-9043 GCA_031556915.1 Victivallis sp. | reverse complement strand
GGTATTCCGGCAGGAACTGGGAAAATGGCCTCACGCCGGAGCTGCTGCCCGTCTGGTTCAATATGATTCAGGAGTATGCCGTCAATCGTACGCGTCTCGGGATTCCGCTCTCTCTCGACGGCGGCAGCGTTCATGGTTTGTTTGTACTGGGGGGAACGGTTCTGCCGGCCGGGATCGGCTTGGCCTCCACCTGGAACCGGAATATCGTCCGCAAAGGCTTTGAAGATGTCGCGGAGGAATCCATCTCCATCGCCCGGAACGGTTGTCCGTGCTCCGGGCCGACTCAGGACCTTGCGCGAGATCCGCGCTGGTCCCGTGTGGAGGAATCCTATGGCGAGGATCCGTTCCTTTCCGCCGAGATGAGTGTCGCATTCTGCGAAGGCATCCTCACCCGCCGCAATCGCGGCGAGGAGGGCCCTCTTCCCGCGATCCGTCACTTCCTTGCCTATGGCGAACCCGAAGGCGGTCATAACGCCTTGCCCTCCCACTGCGGAACCAATGAACTCCACAACATTCATTTGCGTCCTTTCGAATATGCGATCAAGGCAGGCGCCGACAACCTGATGACCGCTTATAATCTGGTTGACGGCGTTCCCTGTACGATCTCGCCGCTGATCAATCAACTGCTCCGCAAAGAGTGGGGCTGGCGGGGGACTTGCATCGCCGACGCCTATGCGATCGGCGCCCTGACCGGACAGGGCTTTGCCGGAGATATGGGAGAAGCCGCCGCGTTGGCGGTCAAATCAGGAACCGATCTCTGCTGTTGGGAGGGATATTCCTTCAAAGACGGATTGAGTCTGGCGCTTCAACGCGGCAATCTGACTGAAGAAGAACTGAACGAACCGGTCAAACGGCTCCTGCGCGGAAAATTTGAATCCGGTCTGTTCGAACGTCCTTATATTGAGGACACCTCCCGCGCGTCCCGGATTCTCGGCTGCGCCGCTCATCGCGATACGGCGCGCCGGATTGCCCGTGAATCTCTGGTTCTCCTGAAAAATCAAAATGGCGCTTTGCCGCTTCAGGGAGTCAAACGGATTGCGGTCATAGGCCCCAATGCCGACAGCATGCACAATCAGATCGGTGACTACACTTCGCCGCAGAGACCCGGTGACGTCATCACCGTGCGCGGCGGCTTCGAAGCACTGGGCATGGAAACCGTCTATGCCCGCGGTTGCGGCACCCGTTCCTTGAGCATGGAAGAATTTCCCGCTGCGCTTGAGGCGGTGAACAGTGCGGATGCCGCCGTCGTCGTATTGGGTGGTTCCAGCGTTCCGAACATCGAACTCGCGCAGGCCGACAACGGAGCTGCGCTTGCCGATGAGGTTCAGACGGATACCAGGCAGGATAAAGATTCCGGCGAAGGCTACGATCGCGCGAAGCTCCGCTTGGCCGGAGTTCAGCTGGAATTGCTTCGGCAAGTCAAAGCCACGGGCAGGAAAGTCATCACCGTTCTGATTATGGGCCGTCCACTGATCCTGGATGAAGTCTGTCGGCTTTCTGATGCCGTTCTTCTCGCCTGGTATCCCGGCATGGAAGGGGGAATCGCCGTTGCGGAAACGATTCTGGGGGAAAATAATCCGTCGGGTAAACTCCCGGTCTCGTTTCCGCGTGAAGAAGGCCAGATCCCCGTTTACTATAATATGCTGCGTGCGCGCCCAAACTATATCGACTGCGACAGCAAGCCCTTGTTTTCTTTCGGATTCGGTTTGAGTTATACCCGTTTCGAGATCAGCAATATCCGTATGGCCAAGACCGTATCCCGTTTGAACGAGGCAAACAGCGTGTTTGTCGATGTGAAAAACATCGGCGGCAAAGCCGGAGAGGATGTGATCCAGCTGTATATCCGCGATGTGCTTTTCACGGTGGCACGCCCCGCGATTGAACTGAAAGGCTTTGAAAAAATTCGGCTGGAACCCGGTGAAATCAGAACCGTCGAATTTAAACTCGGAGAAAAAGAATTGGCCTATTACAATCACGAATTGAAATATGTCATAGAACCGGGTGAATTCTCGATCCGGATCTCCGATAACGGACCCGAAAGCGGCCTTGAAACGAGTTTTATTGTGGAATAACGATGAATCCAATAACCCATCATCCTTTCTGCCCGGCTGCCGGATGGATCGGCAGCGGAGCTTGCTTATATAGCTGGCGCGTCCCTGTCCGGCCGGCACCCTATTTGCGTAAAGTTTTTCAATATGATAAACCGGGTGCCAATGCTCGTATTCATATTTGCGGGCTCGGATATTATGAACTCTATGTGAATGGCAAACGGGTGGGAGACCAGGTTCTGGATCCGGTGGTCAGCCAATACGACCGCCGCAGCCGCTATGTGACTCATGATGTTGGGTATCTGCTGCGCAATGGAGAAAATGTCATTTGCGTGATTCTGGGCAACGGCTGGTATAACCCGCATTCCACGGAAGTATGGAATTTCGACAAAGTTTCGTGGCGCGATTATCCCAAACTCCTACTGCAGCTGGAGGATGACGACCGTGTGATTTGCGTCAGCGACACCACCTGGCGCGTCGCCGGCGGGGGAATTGTTTTCGATGGCCTGCGCAATGGCGAAAAGTTCGATGCGAGACTGGAGCCGCGGGGTTGGTTGAACGCTGATTTTGATGATTCCAAGTGGGCCGCCGCCGCTCAGGTTTATCCGCCGGGCGGTATTCTCTCCGCTCAATACATGCCCCCCTGCAAGGTGATGCAGAGCCGGAAGACTGTGGCTTCCCGACAAACGGCCGCCGGCCATACGATCTACGATGCGGGACAGAACCTGACCGGCTGGAGCCGGATTCAAATCAGGGCCGCGGCCGGAGCGAAAATAACGCTGCGTTATTCCGAAAGGATCGATGCCGATCACAATCTGGAACGTCACAATATCGGAATGTTCATCGAATCCGGCGACTTTCAAACCGACGAATACATCGCAGCCGGAGACGGCGTCGAAACCTTTGAGCCGCGCTTCACCTATCACGGGTTCCGCTATGTCGAAGTGGCGATTGACGGCAAAGCTGAAATCGTCGATCTGGTAATCCGGGTGGTTTACACTGCGTTTGAATGCATCGGCGATTTCAAATCTTCCGATGAAGATTTAAATAAGCTGCAGGAGTGCGCCTGGTGGTCCTATGTCGGCAATTTCACCGGCATTCCCACGGACTGTCCGCACCGGGAGAAAAACGGCTGGACCGGCGATGCGTTGCTGGCGGCTGAAACCGGACTGTTCAATTTTGACGCCGGAACCTCCTATCGCCAGTGGCTGGAAAATTTTTCCGATGTCCAGCGCCCGAACGGCCAACTGCCGGGCATCGTCCCCAGCGGCGGCTGGGGATTCAACTGGGGAAGCGGCCCCGCATGGGACAGCGCCTACATCATGATTCCATGGTATGTCTATCTGTTTACCGGCGACGCCGGAGCCATTATCGACAATTATACCGGGATGAAGAAATATCTCGGTTTCTGCCGGGAGATGAGCAATGGACATCTGTTGAACTTCGGTCTCGGCGACTGGTGCCATCACGATCAGGAACGCATTGCGCCGGTGGAGGTTACTTCAACCGGTTATTACTATTGCGATACCGTGACCATGAAAAAATGCGCCGCGTTGCTCGGTTTTCAAGATGATGTCAGGATGTTTACCGAGCAGGCGGAAGCGATCAAGAATGCCTTTCATCGCAAATTTTACCATGGCAACGGGATATATGCCGACGACAGTCTGACCGCAATGTCATGTGCGCTGTATCATGGATTGACGCCGCACGAAGAATGCGAAGTCACCGCGGCCCGTTTGGCGGCCAGGGCCGAAGAACTCGGATGCATTGCCGATTTCGGCATTCTCGGAGCCAAATACACGCCTCGGACGTTGGCGGATTACGGTTATATTGATCTGGCCTATCGGATGATTACGCAGCCGGAATTTCCAGGATGGGTGAACTGGCTGAGGCAGGGGGCAACCACACTATGGGAAAGCTGGTGCGGTTCCAGTTCGCGGAACCACATCATGTTCGGTGATGTCAGCGCATGGATGTATCAGTACCTTGGCGGAATTACGCCAATGGAAAGCTCACCAGGTATGAAGCATATCAGAATCGCTCCCAAAATTCCGACCGTCCTGAAATCGGTGGAGGCACGCCATCGCGGCTTTGTCAGCCGCTGGCAGCGCGATGAACGCACTTTTTCGCTGACGGTGGAAATTCCGGCCGGGCATTCCGCCGAAATCGTTTTGCCGGATGGATCACATTACAGGGCCCAAACCGGTAAAACAATCTATGAATGCGGAATTTGAATTTTCTTTTCGGCGAACATGCTTTCCTGCCGGATTTCCGGCTTACGCGGCGCAGTGCCGGGGCACGCGAAAAAAAATTTGGGAACACTGAAGGTGAAGTTGATATGACCACAAAAAAATTCCTGATCTTTGGAGCGCATCCGGACGACCCGGATTTGATGTTCGGCGGTTGCGCGACGCGGCTGGCCAAAGCCGGGCACACTGTGAAATTCGTATCGCTGACCGACGGCGGCGCGGGGCACCATAAAATGCCCCCGGAACAATTGATTCCGCGCCGCTGCCGGGAGGCGCAGAACGCCGCCCGGATCTCCGGCGTCAGCGAATACCAAATCTTGAACCACCCCGACGGGCGGCTCGAAAACACGATCGCCATCCGCGAGGAGTTGACCGGAATCATCCGGGAGTTCGAGGCCGATGTGGTCATTTCACACCGGTTGTGCGACTACCACCCCGATCACCGCAATACGGCGCAGCTGGTGATGGATACGGCATTTCTGGTGAAAGTTCCCCATTTTTGTCCGGCGGTTCCGGTTCCGGCGGGGAACCCGGTTTACGCCTGCTCAATGGATTTTTTCACCGATCCGCGTCCATTCCGGATTGACGCCGCCGTCAACATCGACGCGACAGTGGAAGAGAAATTCAAAATGCTCGATTGCCATGTGTCGCAATTCTACGAATGGCTGCCGTGGGTGGATTTTGACCGTCCGGACTTCGACGTGACGCCGATGACCTGGCCGGAAAGAAAAGAATGGCTGAACCGGAACTGGATGAGCAGATTCAACCGCGCGGCGCAACTGGCCGGGTTGACTGAAGCGGCTTACGCCGAATGCTTTGAGCTGTCTCCCTACGGCAGTCGTGTTTCCCCGGCGGAATTTCAAGCGATCTTAAATGGGTGCTGAAGGCGTTCAGGATTTTGTGTGGATCGAGACGCGGCCGCACTTCTGCCGGCCGTGTGGAATCGAAAATACCGCGGCCGCGAAGACGGCGAACAAACTGAGGCTGGCCCAGAGCAGCAGCGGCGAGGCGATTCCGGCGTAGAGCTGGGCGCCGATCCAGGGGCCGACGGCGTAGCCGATTCCGCGCATCATGGAGAAGGCCGCGAGGAAACGGCCCGCATTTTCCGGCCGGGTTTCCCCCGAGACCGAGGTGTAGAGCGCCGGTTGCGTCACCATTTCGCCGCAAGTCAGCACCAACACCGCTGCCGCGACGGTCCAGGCACCGATGCATCCGCCGAGGGAAATGTAGCCGAGCGCATACAGCAGCGAGCCCAGCAGCAGGCGCCGGTGCAAGGGAACGCGCAGACGTTCCAGCAGGATGGTCAGCGGAATCTGGAGCGCGACCACGGCGAACCCGTTCAAGGAATAGATGGACCCCAGCGCTTCCCGGCTGATTTTGACGGTGTTGGTCGCATAGATCGACAATGTCGAATATAATTGGGAGGAAAGGCAAAACAGCAGGAAACTTCCGAACAGCAGAAGAAGGAATTTGGGGCGGGAGAGGATTTCCCGGAACGACCCGCCGCCGCTGCTGCCGCCTTCTTTCGGGTGATGCGCCGCCGGTAGCGGGGGGCAGGCGACGCGGGTGAAGACTCCACCGCCGAAGCAGAGGAGCGCGGTCAGCAGAAAGAACAGCCAGAAGGGTGTTTTGGCGAAAAACGCGCCGAGCATGGGGCCGATTGCCCAGCCGATATTGAATCCGATGCGGATTTTGCCGTAATATCTGGGGCGTTCGGCTTCGGTGGTGAAGTCGGCGAGGTAGGCGTCGGCGCCGACCTGGAATGCGACGCCGACGGCGGTGTTGACCATCAGCATCAGGGCGAAGAGCCAGAACGGCGCATCAAGGGCGGTCATCAAACTCAGAACGAGGAATACGACGCCCCGGGCGACCTGGCCGGAGTTCATCATGAAATTTCTGCCGAACCGGTCGGTCAGGATTCCGGCGACCGGCGGCGCGAGGATGGTCGCCAGCCCCATGAGGGGGAAAATGAGGCCGACGGTTTGGATCGGCAGCTGGCGTTCATTGCAGAGATAGAGGGGAATAAACGGATAGACGATGGCGTAAGCGAGCTGGTTGAATGTCCACGCAGCGGCCAGCGTCAGCCCTCGATCTCTGAGCAGTTTTCTCATAATTTGAGCCAATTGCAAAACTATTCTGAACGTATCGAATGGAAAAAAAAGCAAAAAAAGTGGCGAGAGAGACGGGACTCGAACCCGCAACATCCACCGTGACAGGGTGGTACTCTAACCAATTGAGCTACTCCCCCGCAATCAATGCGGTTGTGTCTGTTGAACTTGATACGGTCCACTTATAAAAAGTGGCGAGAGAGACGGGACTCGAACCCGCAACATCCACCGTGACAGGGTGGTACTCTAACCAATTGAGCTACTCCCCCGTATCTGTCTTCAACTGACAACGCTTCCTAATATATTCCGTTTGGGAGAGAATGCAAACCGTGTTCAGGGAAAAAAGCAAAAAAAACGAAAAATCGCTCAGGCCGGACAAGCCGGATTACGATAACCTTACTGATCGCGGAAATAAAGTGCGGTCAGCGCCGCACACAGGGCGGCATACCGGAAACGCTTCTTCCCCCGGGGAGCAAAAGGTGGAGCTCGAGGCTGATGCAATGGCCTCCTCGTAAGGTAGCTCCGGCGCCGGAGAAAAACACTCTCCCTCCGGTGTCAGCGTTTCCGGTATTCGCTGGGGGGGAGGCCGAAGAATTTGCGGAAGCGCGTGGAGAAATAGTAGGGGTCGGGCATCCCGATCTCTCGCGCGATTTCCGCGATGGAGAGTTCGGGCTGTTCCAGCAGTTGGGCGGCGCGGCGCAGCATGGCCTGTTCCCGGTAGCACCGGGGTGATAACCCCAAAAAGTTTTTGAATTTCGCGTAGAGCGCGGCGCGGGAGACTCCGCAGCGGGCGGCGATTTCATCGACGTCGGTATCGGTTTCCAGCAGCAGCTTCTGGGCGGCGAGGACGCATGGATCGAAGGCGGCCGACTCGCTCTCGCTGCGGTTGAAGCCGCGGACGAGGACGCTCTCCAACAGCAGCGACGCAAGATCGTTCCAGTTGCGGGGGCGAAGCAGGTCGAGCTCGTGCGCTTCGGTGAGCGCTGCCCGCACTTTGTCGAGTTCGGCGGCACCGAAGCGGACCCGGGCGAGGCCGGGGATCGTCTCCTGCCACTTCAGCGCATAACTGATGTGCGGGCGGGCCAGAAAATGGAACCAGAGGAAATCCCACTCCTGCTGCGGCTGAAAACGGTGCTGGTAATTGGGGTGCAGCAGCAGCAGCTCGCCCGGTTCCGCCCGGACAACCGTTTCTTCGATCGACACGGCGCCTTCGCCCGAGAGGGTCAGGAGCAGCCCGTGCTTGTCGGTGAACCGCTGGAGCCAGGACCGGGTTTCACCGCTGCAAACGCGGTGACCGGAGACGAAATCGCTTCGTTCCGCCGGATTCTTGAAGTGCATCAATGTTCCTGCCGGAGCGGCTCCACCAGGTCGATCAACCGCTCGCGCACGTGGCCGAGAAATTCGATCTGGTTTTCGAGGTGAGACCGCAGCGACGGCTGGAATTTGCCCAGCTTATTCAATCCGCCCGAGAGTTCGTTGAGGTCGCTGAGCGCCCGCTTGCCGAGGCTGATCTTGAGCCCGCGCGCCTCTTCGGGGTCGGTGTCGACGAAGTCGGCGGCACGGGCGAGCAGTTTGCCGTAGGCGCAGGCGATGCCGAGGCCGTGAAGGTCCAGGTTGGCGCGCAGCCGTGAGGCGCAGAGCACGTTCCACTCCGTCGCCAGGCGGTCGATCTCTTCGACCACTTCGGACCCGGGACGGCGGCGGAAGTCCTCTTCATCGAACTCCTCGTCGTCCTCTTCGTCCTTCTGCCAGTAGCGGAGCGTCTCGGTGTTGCCGCCGGTCGGCACCAGGTCGGGGCGCGACAGGAGGGAATTGAAGATCATATCCTCCTCGCCGGGCAGGTCGAGGCAGGCGGCAAGTTCACGGTAATAGCAACTGATCCGCCGCTCGTCGCGCCGGATTTCCCGCTCCCACTGGAATTCGTTCCAGTTCCGTTCTTCTCCTGTAAATTCCGCCATAGGATCCTCCGCCTTATCAAGACTAGGGATGTTTTTCCTGTAAGCGGCGCACCGCTTCTTCGGGGGAGAGCGTTTCGCCCCACAGGCCTTCGAGATTGTAACGGTCGCGCGCTTCGCCGGTCATCAGGTGAACGATCACCGTGCCGAAGTCGATGACGACCCAGCCGCTGGCGCTGTCGCCCGCTTCCGAAAGGGGGCGGAGACTGTGCTTGTCGCGGGCTTCGCGTTCCAGGAAGCCCACCAGGGCCCGCAGCTGCGGTTCCGAATTCGCCGTCGCGACCACAAAGTAATCGGCGACCGACGAGCTTGCGCCGAGGTGAAGCTTGACCGGATTTTCAGCCAGCTTCTCTTCCACGCATACGATACAGAAATCGGCCAGTTCGGCCGGAGTCAATTTTTTCGCTTTGGTCATTCCATCTCCCGGGTATACAGACAATTTATGCGGATATACTCCGCCACCTCTTTTGTAACTCCACTATTAATATGATGCATTTCGGCCTCTTTTGCCACACTTTTTCGCAGGTTCGTCGAAGATATTTGAAAAAAATCCCCTTTGAGACAGCCGCGAAGCAGTTTTTCCGCCAGTTCCGGCGGCCAGTTGCGCAGAAGTTCCTCCCGCGACGGTTCTTCGCCGGGGCGGGGATAGGTGAGGATTTCGTACCGTTCCGCGAGACGAAGCG
>JAVBSA010000230.1:0-3810 GCA_031556915.1 Victivallis sp. | reverse complement strand
GCCGTCCATTTCGGGCATCCAGAGGTCGGTCAGCACCAGGTCGAAGGGACGTTTCCGCAGTTCTGCCAGGGCGGCGGCTCCCGAGGTGACGGCGACGAGATCGGTTACGCCTAATTTTCCGCACATGGCTTTCAGTACTTTGAGGTTCATTTCCACATCGTCCACGGCCAGGATGGCGAGTTTCTGCGGTTGCGGGGCGGTGGAAACGTCCCGGACGATCTGGTGTTCGGCGGGAGAAGAGAGTTGAATCTTGTTCAGCGTGACTCCGAATGTGCTGCCTTTGGCGGTTTCGCTTTCGAGCCAGAGGATGCCGCCCATTTTTTCCGCCAGGCGCTTGGAGATCGACAGGCCGAGCCCGGTTCCGCTGTTGGCGCCGGTTTGGCGGGAATCGATCACTTGCACGAAGGGTTCCATCAGGCGTTCCTGATTTTCCTTGGAGATTCCGATGCCGGTATCCGATACCGTGAAGGTCAATGTTCCCTGTTTTTCGTCTTCGGGCTGGAATTCCGCCCGGAGTGTGATGGATCCCTGGGCGGTGAACTTGACCGCGTTGCCGATCAGGTTGAAGAGGATCTGGCGGACGCGTTGTTCATCGAGCTCCAGGTCGGGGAGCGGCGGGATTTCCGTTTTCAGCTCCAGCTGCCGTTCGAGGGCGCGGAAGGTGAAGACTTTCATCACTTCGTTGCCGAGTTGTTTGAAGTCGGTCGGTTTGGGGAAGATTTCCATCTGCCCGGCTTCCAGCTTCGAGAGGTCGAGCACGTCGTTGACCAGTTGAAGCAGGGCGTTCCCGCTGTAGGAGATGTTGTTGAGATATTCTCTCGTCTGTTCCTGTGAAACGCTGCTGTCGCGCAGGAGTTCGGAGAATCCGATCACCGAGTTGAGCGGCGTGCGGATTTCATGGCTGACGCTGGCGATGAAGAAACTCTTGGCTTTGTCGGCGGCTTTGGCCTGGTCCAGGGCTTGAAGAAGCTGTTCGCGCGCCATCTGCCGTTCCAGCATGATGCCGATCAGCTGGGCTGCCGTTTGCAGTGTTTCCATGTCGCCGGAGGCGAATTGGTGCGCCGAATCGTTCTCGTAAATGACGCCGAAATCACCCCAGGGCTCCCCGTGCCGGAAGATTCCGGTCAGGTAACTGGCTTTTACCTGGAACTGTTCGGCGAAGGTGTCCCAACTACCCAGGTGCTTCGCCCGCTCGGTGCTTACGATATCCTGAAGCTGAACCGGCTTATGGGCGAGCAGTGTTTCCAGTCACGGTTCGGTGCGCAGGAGCGGCAGGTCGGTATCCGGCGGGAACATGGGGGAACGCCCCGGTTCGACGTACTCCGAACGGAGCCGGCAGCTTTCGGCGGGCAGGTCGAACCGGAAGATGAAACACCGGGCGGCGCCGAAGTGGTCGCAGAGCGTTTTCAGCACCGAATGGATGGCGCCGTCGATATCTTCCTGCAGCAGCAGGACTTCCAGGCAGGATTTGAGCGCCTGCTGGTCTTGGAGCAGTTGATTGAGCTCGGTGACGTCGATCGCGTCTTTGACGATGCTGATGAGCTTGCCGTTCCCGTCGATCACGGCGTCGGCGTGGATAAGGTATTCCCGGTCGCCGAGTTCCAGGCTGGTGGAGGCCGACCGTTTGCCGGCGATCACCTGCTTCAAAGGGGAATCCGGGGGCGGCGTCAGGCCCATATAGAAGACTTCGCTTTCGGGCGCGGCCAGCAATTGTTCTTTATTGAGGCCTGTCATGCGGCAGACCGCGGTGTTGACGTGCAGCAGCCTGCCGTCCGCCGCGTGCAAGGAGATCGGGATGTTGATGTTGTTGAGGATCATGTGCATTTCATGTTCCTGGCTGCGGATTTTTTCCTCTTGCGCTTTCCGCATCAGGGCGAGGGAGATCACGTTGGCGCTGGAACGCATGATGCTTTCTTCCGCTTCGGTGAAATTCCGGGGGGAGCCCTGGAAGGAGACGAAAATAACTCCCCAATAATGGTTGTCCTCGAAAACCGGCGCAGCGATCAGGGAGGTGACCTCGTATTCTTCACCGGGCCCCAGCAGCTTGTAGCCTTCGCTGCGGGAGATATCGGAAATTTTGACCAGCCGGTTTTCGCGGAGTTGGGGGCTGTACCCTTTCCAGGCCCGGTAATATGTGTCGAGCCTGTCCCCCAGGGGGCGGACGGCGTCGGTACGCCACTCGCGCACCAGCTCAAGGTGTTCCGCCACGGCGGCCCGGGCCAGCGTGATGCGGCATCCGTTCAACTGGGCGAAGAGGCGTTCCGCAATGTGATCGATGACGCGGTCGAAGTCGGTTTCCTTCGCCGCATAGGAGAGGATCTCGCTGTTGAACCGTTCGCAGTCGATCAGGTTATTCAGGTCGGTCACATCCTGAATTGCGCCGAGCAGCAGCCGCCGGCCGTCGGTTCGCCGGAACGATTTTTTGATCGTCTGGCAATGGAACGGGCGGTTGCGGAGGCTGGCGAACGTTTCCGCATACTCCATGCCTTCGGGTGTTTCCATGGTTTCCCGGTCCTGCGGCAGGAACCGCGCCGCATGGTCCGGGCCGAAGAGTTCGGTGTCGGTTCGCCCGATGATTTCATCGTGCTTTCTGCCATGGAAATCGGCGAATGCCCGGTTGCAGAGAACGTAACGGAAATCGTTGTCGGGATCCTTGGCGAAGAAGATGATCGGAATCGAGTTGATGACCATCTCCCAGAGCTCCTGCGACTCCTTGAGCATCCCGGCGTTCCGGGTGATTTCGGTGACATCCTGAACCACGCCGAAGAGCGAGGGATCGTCCGGCTTCGCCCAGTCGATCGAGGCCCGCATGCTGTAATTGCGCAACTCCCCGGTGAAGGCGGAACGGAAGTGCCAGCTGTTGATTTCGCACTCGTGCGACAGAAGCTTTTTGAAACCGTCGATGTAGGTTTCCAGATCTTCCGGGTAGATGAATTCCTCACGCGGGATCGCTTTGCCGTCCCGGATCGGCCACAATTTGGGCATGAGCTTGCTGCCGGTGATTTCGCGGGTGCGGAGATTCATCCGGAACGAGGCGGAATCGGTCAGTTCCGATGCGTATTCCAAACTGGTCATGGCGTCGCGGAGCTGGTCCCGCCTGGTATATTCCTCGGTCACGTCGCGGAACACCAGCACGCCGCCGGTGATGCTTCCGGAGGGATCGCGGACCGGCGCCGCGCTGTCGGCGATATGGTAGCGCCGGCCGTCCAGCGCGATGAGGTCGGTGTGGTTGGCGAGTTCCACGATTTCGCCGGATTCGAGGGCCCGTTTCAGCGGGGACTCGACCGGTTCTCCGCTGATGTAGCTGACGATGCGGAAGATGTCGTCGAGTGCTTTCCCGAGCGCTTCTTCCGGGGAGATGCCGATCATGGCTGCGGCCACGGGATTCAGCAGTGTGATCCGCCGGTCGGTGTCGGTGACGATCACGCCGTCTCCGATGGATTCCAGCGTCAGCCGGGAACGTTCGGCCAGCAGCGCCGTCTCCCGGTGCGCCTGCCGCAGCTCGGTCTGGTCGGCAGAGAGCCACATGACCGCTTCGCAGCGGAAGAGGGCGTCGGGCAACCGGATGAATTCGACATGGAGATCCTCATTGTTCCGGCGGAAATCCAGTTCCTGCTTCTCGCCGGTTTGGAACGTGTTCCGGATCGCCGGGGTAAAACTCTCCCGGTTTTCCGCCGGCAGGTCGTCGAGGGTTTGCGGCCGGTATTTCACCGCCCGGTCGGCCGGATTGTGGAAATAGAGGATTTTGCCGCCGGGAGTCACCACGCCGATCTCCTGCGGCACGTTGGAGAACATTCCTTTGATTTTCCG
>JAVBSA010000044.1:0-6475 GCA_031556915.1 Victivallis sp. | reverse complement strand
CGCCGGATGCGCCTTCCGCAACGTCTCCGACCTGGAACCTGCCGGGAAGCTGATCGACCAATGCGGCCTCAAAGGATTCCGCCTGGGTGAAGTCCAGGTCGCCGCGGAGCATGCCAACTATGTGCAGAACTTGCGCTACGCCTCCGAAGCGGAGTATCTCGAAATGCTCTGTCATATCCGCGCCGCGGTGGCGGAACGGTATGGTTTCTTTCTCACGCCCGAAGTGAAATTCCTGAACCCGGAATCGGAGAAAAAACTTCTCTCGATTGTCCGCCCCCCCGTGGTCAACGTGCTTTACGGCGGCGACAACAACGAACGCGAAGTTTCGCTCCGAAGCGGCGCGGCGGTGGCAACCGCGCTCCGCAATGCGGGGTTCGGCGTCATCGAAACCGACCTTGAACAGTGCGAGCTCCGCCCGGAAATGCTCGAGGCGGATGTGGTCTACCCCGTGCTCCACGGCGGATTCGGCGAAGACGGCAGACTGCAAAAGGTATTGGAAGACAACCACATCCGTTTCACCGGGTCCGACAGTGCTTCCTGTCTGCTCATCATGGACAAAATCCGCAGCAAGCGCCTGATGGAACGGCTCCGGATTCCGACCGCGAAATGGGCGGTCATCACCAGTGAAAAACGGGATTTTCCGGCGGAGTTGAGCCTGCCCGTCATCCTCAAAGCACCGATGGAAGGCTCCACCTTCGGAATCGTGAAAGTCGACACCCTCGACGCCTGGCCCGGGGCCGTCGAAGACGAACTCAAACTCGCGCCGGAAATCCTGGTCGAGGAATTCGTCCGGGGAACGGAAATCACCGTTCCCATCGTCAACGGCAAAGTCCTGCCCGCCGTCGAAATCAGGCCCCCCAACGGGTTCTATAATTACGACGCCAAATATGTCTACAAAGACGGCAAAACCGAATACTTCTGCCCGGTGCAGTCGCTGTCGGCCAAAGTGCTGGAACGCGCCTCGAAACATGCGCTCGACCTCTACTTTGCGGCGGGCTGCCGCGATATCCTGCGGGTGGATTTCATTGTGGATTCCGATGAAATTCCGTGGGCGCTCGAAGGCAACGCGATTCCCGGCAGCACCGCGACCAGCCTGGTCCCCAAAGCGGCGCGGGCCGCCGGAATCAGTTTTGAACGCATGTGCGCGGATCTCGCCTACGCCGCGTTGAAACGCCCAGTTCCGCCCCGTCGGGAAAAAACGCCGAAGAAACCGGCGCACAGCCCGCAAGTGGTTCCCCCCGCGCCCGTTTCCGAGCCGGAGGCGGTTTTCCACCCCAAACGGCCGGGCGGCGCACCCAACCCGGCGCTTCTGCGCCTCTGCCGCTGGATGTTCCGGATCGCCATTGCGCTTTGCGCCATCCAGATCCTATATTACGGATTGGCCGGGCTCCTCCACGGGGTGGAAGGTTCCTGGATTCTGGCCGTCAACGGCCTTTTCCTGCTCTCTGCGGAATTTATTTTCAAATGGTTTAATTTGTTGGAGAAACGCCGATGACCGCCAAAATGATTCTTCCCCTTTTCCTCCTTTGCGCCATGCTGCCGCTCAAGGCGCTCACACCGGCGCAGGAGGTCACGCCGACCGGGGCGCCGGCCCCCGAACTCGAATTGTACTCCTGGCCCAAGGGCGAAGCGGTGAAATTGGCCGACATCAAAGGAAAAAAGGCGGCGGTCCTCTTTTTCTGGACGCCCGACCAACAGAGCGCCAGCGTGTTTCCGCTGATGGCCCGATTGGCGGAGCAATATAAAAACGAGGTCGCTTTCATCGGCATCGGAGTCGACTCCGCCAAGGTGATCGGCAGCTTTTTCCGCCTCAAGGAACTGCCCTTCCCCGTAGCCTCCGACGATTTGCTGAAATGCATGAACCGCTATCTGCGGGAACGCGACCGCGCCCCCGTCGCCGTCATCATCGACAAAAACGGCATCCTGGCCTGGCGCGGCAAAGTCGAAGGCGCCGCGGTGCTTCTGGACGAAGTGATCGCGGGCAAATACGACGTCAAAGCCGCGATCGAACGCGAAGCCTTCTCCGAAAAAGTGATGGGCGCCATGCACGCGAAAGATTACGACAAGGTGCTCGATCTGCTCGACAAAGAATTGGTCCGTTACCCGGGTAATTTCGAACTTCTTTCGCTCAAGGTAAAGCTCCTGGCGCAAGTCAAGGACAAGCTTGATGATGCAATGAAGGCGATCGAAGAAGCGGTCAAGGCCGACCCGAAACGCTGGCAATATTATGAACTGGCCGTGAGCGTCCTCAAAGAGGCGAACCGCCACCGGGAGCTTGCCGCCTGGTATGACCGGATCATCAGGGAATTCGGCGACCAGCCGATGCTTCTCGTCAAACAGGCGCTTCAGGAGATGAACCAGCCGGTCGGGGAACTCCGGCTGGAGAACGCCCTCAAACTCTGCCGCGCCGCCTATGCCTCCCCCAAGTTCGCCAACGACCAGGAAAAAGGCGCAATCGCGGTCGAATACGCCCGGGCGGTCTACTACTGCGGCCGCCCCGACAAAGCGCTGGAGCTCTCGAAAGAGGCGCTGACGCTGCTCAAAGGGACGCCGGACTTCGAGAAAGCCAAGTCCTACGTCACCTTCTACGGCACCGTGATGCTGCTCTCGAAACAGATCCAATAAACATACCTTCCCCTGCCCGAAGAGCTCCGGCAGGGGATTTTTTTGCCTTTTTTTTGATTCCGCCATTGTCTTTTCCGCTTTTTCCTGTATAATACTTACATGTAAACTCAACTTGTAAAAATAAAAGACGAATGAAAAAGAACCTGTCCGACGAAATATACGATTTTCTCCTGGCCGAAATCCGGGCGCACCGGCTGCTGCCCGGCGGCGCCCTTCCCTCGGAAAGCACGCTCTGCCGCCAGTTTTATGTCAGCCGCCCCACCGTCCGCAAGGCGATTTCACGGTTGTGCGAAGGCGGCTACGCCCAGAGCCGGCCGGGTTTGGGAACATTTGTCAACTCCGGCCAGGCCAACAATCTGCTTCCCTCCGCCCAGCGCCTCATCATCGGAATCGACGGCGTCGATTTTCATGACGAATATCAATACTATACGCGAATCAGCCAGGGCGCGCGCCAGGCGGCGGACCGGGCGGGCGCAATGCTCTGCCTCACCGACCTGCCCGAACTGGCCGGCTGCGGCGAAAAACGGGTTGACGCCTTCATCGGAACCCGCGTGGAGAGCGATGATTTCGAACAGGCGGTGAAACTCCAGAAAAACGGCACGCCGGTCATTCTGCTCAACCGTTATCCCCGGGGGAGCGAACTCTCATACATCTCGATCGATTTTCAGCACGAAACCTTCCTGGTCATCAACCGGATGATCCGGAACGGCGCGCGAAAAATCGCCCTGATCGGCCGCCAGACGGGCAATGTCAGCACAGCCGGACGCACCCGGGGCTGGGAGGAGGCGTTCCGTTCCAACGACCTGCCCGTACCCGGGCACCTCGCCGTCGATTTCCAGGATTTTCACCGCGACAACACCACGCTGCCCGATTTCTTCCGCAAACATAAAGTCGACGCGGCCTTTGTGACGGCCGGCTATCAGCTGCCGCCGGTGTTGAACGCGCTGGCCCGCATCGGCGCAAAGGTTCCGGAAGATCTCGATTTGCTCTGCTTCGACGATATCGAACGGTTTTCGGAGAATATGCCCACCCCGGTCTCCTACATCAAGATGCCGCTTCAGAGCATGGGAGCGCAGGCGGTCGAATACCTGGTGCGCCGGATTTCCCAGCACTCCATCGCCCCCCTGGAGCTGACTCTGAACGCCTCCACCGTCGTCAACCGGAGCAAGTTTCTGATTTGATGTTTTTTTCGTGATTTTTTTTCTTTTGCCCTTGTTTTTATTATTTTTTTCGCTATAATATTTACATGTAAACACTACATGTAAAATAAAAGGAGACAGTACCATGTTCAAAAAATCGTTTACCTTGATCGAACTCCTGGTTGTTATCGCCATCATCGCGATTCTGGCCTCCATGTTGCTGCCCGCACTCAACCAGGCGCGTGAAAAAGCGCGCGGCACCAGTTGCCTTAACAACCAAAAGCAGATGATGACCTACGTCCAGTTTTACCTGGATGACTACGACGGCGAAATCGTCACGGAAGGCGGCGCGAACATCAGCTGGGCCGGATCGCTGCAGAATGCCAATTACATCAGCGGGCGGGATGCAAAATTGTTCATCTGCCCCTCGTTCCGGAAGAATCCGTGTTCGATATTGGCCGATACCGCCCCCTGGTACGCCTACGCCAATAACTACTGTGCGCTTTATGTGCTCAACGGCGTGGATCAGGCGGATTTGCGCACCACCGGTACGGATGGTTCCCGCGGATTCGTTCTCCGCCGTTACAAGCAGCCTTCGAATATCCTCTTCCTTGCCGACGGCAAACAGTACAACAAGGAAGACAGCCACAGCAAGCTCTGGCCCAAAAACAATACCGTCACCTGGGCGGCGGCTCCCTACAACGCCCACCACGCGAGCCAGATCACCAGCGCCTGGGCGGATGGGCACGCCATCTTCGCCGACCGCGGCAGGCTGAATGAAACCTATTATACCGGTGATATTCTCTATGCGGCGAAATAACGGAAGTTCCATTTTTATGAAAGCATTGTTTCTGGCCTGCCTTTTCGCGTTTTCCCTCGGGGGGGCGGAGACCATTGAACTCGGTAAAAAGGGGGAACTCAAGCTGGACAAGCTCACCTTTGCCGTCAATCTCTTCGACGGGAACTGGAAGAGCTATAACCAGCTTTATCATTTCTTCGAACCTTCCTCCTTCTCCGCCGGACGGATTGCGGGCGCTATCCGGAACGACGCCCTGCCGACGGGAACGCTGGTCTGTACGCTCGACAAGAACCGCTATGACGCCGCAATCAAGTTCGACGCGGAACGGAAGTGGAAAGGAATCACTTTGCTTTCGCGCCTCCCCGTCGAAGATTTCTGCGGCCGGGAACTCCTGATCGACGGCAAAAGCGTGGTGCTTCCGCTCGAATACAAGGCGGGAGCCCCTTCGGCGATCTTCCGCGGCGACGTCTCCGAGCTGGTGCTGCCGCTCACCGAGCGAAAACTTGTGTTCAAGGGCAAATTCGACCTGCTGATCCAGGACGACCGCGCCTATAACATAGACTCCTACGTGATCCGGATCGGCTTCAAGCGTGATTCGGGAACGGAATACTCCCTCGCCCTCGACCTCGCGGCCGACCGTTATGCCAGCATCCCCATCGATCTGCGGGCGGCGGCCAACATGGCTTTTGCCGACGGGAAGGAAGGCGATCAAAAGGGCGGCTGGACCGACCAGGGCAGCGAAAACGATCTTCGCATGATCCCCGTCGGCAAACAGCGTTTCAGCGGCGTCGATTTCGATATCATCGACCCGGCGAAGAACAACGGCAAATCCTGCATCGTGCTCGCCGGCCCCAACCGGGAGTATTTTCCCAAACAGGCGGCGGTGAACGTCGCCGGGAATATCCGCGGCAATTACCTCTATCTTCTGCACGCCCTCGCCTGGCCCTCCAACCTGCAGGAAATCGGCCGGGTCAAGGTGATCTACGCAGACAACACGTCGACTTCGATTCCGGTCACCGGCAACGTCGACGTCGGCAACTGGTGGGAACCCACCCGCCGCCGCAACGGCGAAGTGGTCTGGACGGGGGAGAACAAGAGCTCCTATGTCGGGCTCTACCGCTCTGTGTACCCGATTGAAAACAAGCCGGTCACCCGGGTCGAATTCACCTCGAGCGGTCTCTCCGTCTGGGGGATCGCGGCACTTTCGGTCAGCGGCGAAAAGGTTCCGCGCGCCGAAAGCGCCCCCAACTACATCGTCGCCGGGAAAGACTGGAAAGAGATGTCTTACACCAAAGAGACCGAAAAAAAATCGGCCCTGGACTTCTCGTACCGCCTCGACGCCCCCGCGGGGAAATACGGCGCACTGTTTGTCAACGCCGACGGCAAATTCGCCTTCCGCGACCGCCCGGCGGAAAGCGTCCGCTTCTACGGCACGAACCTCTGCGCCGACGCCCAGTACCTTTCGAAGGAGTGGGCGGAGCGCCTTGCCGACCGCCTGGCGGCGTCGGGCTACAACGCCATCCGTCTGCATCACCAGGACGGCGGCCTTTCGCTCCGGACCAAAGAGAGTTCGACCACCCTCAATCCGGAGAAGGCCGACCAGCTCGACTACCTGATTTACTGCCTCAAACAGCGCGGAATCTACATCACCATCGACCTCTACGTTTCGCGCCCCCTGGCGAAAGGCGAGGTTCCGGAATTCCCGAACGAATGGCTGTCGCGCCCCACCTTCAAGCCGCTCGCCTATCTGTTCGATTCGGCGATGGCGAACTGGAAGGAATTTTCGCGCAACTGGCTCACCCATGTCAACCCCTATACCGGGCTGGCGCTCAAGGATGAACCCGCGCTCCTCACCATCTGCCTCATCAACGAAGGCAACCTCGATCATACCTGGAAGACCGAACCCTTCATC
>JAVBSA010000389.1:0-7838 GCA_031556915.1 Victivallis sp. | reverse complement strand
CGGAAGGCCAGCAGCATCGCGCCGCCGAGCAGCAGCGCCAGCGCCGACACTTCGCCGAGACAGCCGCCCATATTGCCATAGAACTACTGTTTCCAGGCGTGGCGGTTGTCGATGGCGGAAAAATTGCCTTTGGCGGCGGTGCTACGGTCCAGGATTTTCGGCGTGGCTTTGGCGACGCCGAGCGGCGTCGCACAGGTGACGGCGTCTAGCTCTTCACCCGTTTTCATCTTATCCCAATCGGCCGGGTTGAAGAAGGGCCTGGAATAGTAATTCGGACCCAGTTCACAGGGATAGTAGCCCATGTCTTTGGCCGGTACCCAGGTGGTCATGGCGGCGGGCAGGGCGATGAGGAGCCCCACCCGGGCGACCAGCGCGGGGTTGAAGGGGTTGTGGCCGAGGCCGCCGAAGACCTGCTTGCCGAGCCAGATCGCGAGGAACGCGCCGATGAGGCAGACGTAAATGGGAACCTGCGGGGGCAAATTGAGCGCAAGCAACAGGCCGGTCAGCGCGGCGCTGCCGTCGGACACCGTGCCCGCGACCGGTTTTTTGGCGAGATAACACCAGAGCGCTTCGGCGCCCACGCAGAAAATTACGGTTGCAGCGATCACGGCCAACGAACGCCAGCCGAAGAAATAAATGCCCGCGATACTTGCCGGGAGCAGGGCGAAGAACACCTTGTACATGATCTTGCGCACGCTTTCCGGCGTCCTTATATGCGGCGAAGAGCTCAGGACCAGGCCCTCGCCGGTCGGCAGCAGAATTTCCTTTTTCTCATCAGACATATCGACACGCTCTCCCGGAGGTTATTTTTTTGTCATTTTTCGGATTTCGGCTTTGCCGCGGCGCATATGTTGCACCAGAGGCCGCGAGGCGGGGCAGACGTAGGCGCAGGAACCGCATTCGAGACAGTCCATCACATGATTTTCCGCCGCGAGGTCGAAACGCTCCGACTCGATCACACCGGCCAGCGAACATGGAATCAGCCGCATCGGGCACCCCTGTACGCAGCGTCCGCAGCGGATGCATCCGCTCGGGACAAAGGTGACGCTTTCGCTTTTGGGCAGCAGAAGAATTCCGGAACTGTTTTTACAGACGGTGACGTCGAAACTCTTTTGCGCCAACCCCATCATCGGGCCGCCGAGAATGAGTTTGCCCGGCTCCTCGGTGACTCCGCCGGCGAGCTCCACCGCGCGGATGACCGGCGTGCCGATCCTGAGGCGCCAGTTGCCCGGATGTTTCACCACGGCCCCGGTCACGGTAGTGATGCGCTCGACGAGCGGCAAACCGCGCGTCACCGCGTCGGAAACGGCGGCGGCGGTGCCGACGTTCTGAACCACGCACCCGGCGTCCATCGGGAGCCCCCCCGCGGGAACCGTACGGCGGGTGACGGCCATAATGAGCTGTTTCTCCGACCCCTGCGGATATTGCACTTTGAGTTTGACGATGCCAACGCCGTATTCGGCGGCGCGTTGCTCCAGCGCTTCGATTGCGTCCGTTTTGTTCATTTCGACGCCGATGAAGACGTTTTTGACGTTGAGGATCCGGCCGGAAATCGCCGCGCCTTCCAGAACCGCTTCGGGATTCTCCAGCATCAGCCGGTGGTCGGCGGTGAGGTAGGGCTCGCATTCGGCGCCGTTCAGGATTAATGTGTCGATCCTTTTATCCGGCGGCGGGGAGAGTTTTATGCGGGTCGGGAAGGCGGCTCCGCCCATGCCGACCACGCCGGCTTCGGCGATGCGGGCAAGCATTTCGCTTGGCGGCGCGGTGCGCCAGTCCATCGGCGTCATCGGTTCCACGGCTTCGTCCTTGCCGTCGGCCTCGATTTCGATGGCGGGAACCGTTGTTCCCATTGCGCCCGGGGAGTCGGCGATTCCGATCACCTTGCCGCTGGTCGGGGCGTGGAGATTGGCGGAAAAGGCTCCGTCCGCTTCGGCGATCAGCTGGTTTTTCTTCACTTCGTCGCCCGCTTTGACCAATACCTTCGGCACTTTGCCGACATTCTGGCTGACGGCGACAAAATAACGGTCGAACAGAGGGGCGGCCAGGACGGGAGCGTCGGCGCTCAGGGTTTTGCCGTCGCCGACGGGGTGGATTCCACCCTTGAAAGTCAATACGTCACGGGAACTTTTATTCATTTTTCAGCGCTCCAGGTCGGATCGTGTTTCTCGATATGCAGATGCTCCCGCGCGGAAAGCAGCGCGCCGGTGGGACAGCTCGCCGCACGGAGCTCCTCTTCGGTAACCCCCGCCGGGTTGCCGTAGTTGACCGAGGCGAGGAAGCCGTTGACCGTGAACTTCTCCGGCGCGGCCTTGGTGCATTTGCGGCAGCCGATGCAAGCGACCTTGCAAACCAGGCGCTTCGCCGCTCCTTTGGCCGGGGAATTGCAGTAAATGTGGATGTCGGCGGAGGCCGGAACAAGTTTGATGACATTGCGTGGGCAAGCCGCCACGCAGGTTCCGCAGCCGACGCACAGCTCCTTATGCACGATCGCCAGGTTGTTGACCATTTCGATCGCGTTGAAGGGACATTTCCGGGCGCAGGAGCCCATGCCGAGGCAGCCGTAGGAGCACCCCTTCGGCCCCCCCGCCACCAGCGAAGCGGAGATGCAGTCGGCGACGCCGTTGTAATTCACCTGGCGGACCATCTGCTCGCGGTCGCCGCCGCAGATGACCACGGCGACCTCCTTGAAGGAGTCGCCCGCTTCGATGCCGAGCGCGCGGGCAATCGAACTGACCTGTTCGGCCGAGGAGACGGGGCACTTGGAGGGCGCCGCTTCGCCCGCGACCACCGCCCTGGCGAAATCCGCGCAACCGGCCATGCCGCAGCCGCCGCAGTTGGCGCCCGGCAGGAGTTCCAGCACAAGTTCCACCCGGGAATCGCTCTCCACCCGGAAGAACTTGGCGAAAAGACCGATCACGACCCCGAGCAGGAGTCCGGTTCCGGTCATCAGGAGAATCGCGTAAATGAGAGTCGTGTTGTCCATTCAAGGTACCTTTCAGCAAAGACCGGAGAAACCGACGAACGCCATTGCGAGAATGCCGGCGGTGATGAGCGCGATCGGCGTTCCCTGAAGCGGCCTCGGCACCTCCGCCAGCTCCAGCCGTTCCCGCAAGCTCGAAAAGAGCACCAATGCGAGTGCGAAGCCGACGCCGGAACAAAAACCGAACACGGTGGATTGGATCACGCTCAAGTTCCCTTCGGCCGCGATGGTCGCTGCGCCCAGCACCGCGCAGTTGGTGGTTATGAGGGGCAGGTAAATGCCGAGCGCCTGGTAAAGGGCCGGGCTGAGTTTCTGCAACAGGATCTCGATCACCTGTACCAGCCCGGCAATCACCAGGATGAAAAGCAGCACCTGGAGGAACGTGAGATCGATTTCCCGGCCGCCAACGGTGAATTTCAGCAGATAGTGGTAAATCGCCGACGTGAGGCCCGAGGCGATGGTCATGACGAAGATGACCGCGCCCGACATTCCCAGCGCGGTTCCGAGCCGCTTGGAGACCCCCAGGAACGGGCAGATTCCCAGAAAGCGCGAGAGTACGAAATTGTTTACGAGAACTGCGCCGATGGTAAGAGTCAGATAATTCATTATCAAAGTTTTCCTTCCGTATTTCCACACAGATATAAACGCTTTTTACCTTAGACGGGGGGGCATTCTTTGTCAAGGCCGGAACGGCGAATTTTTAAAAGATTTCCTTTGCATTTTTCTGCGCCGGCGGGTAAAGAGAAGTTTTTTCTTGTTTTTTACTTGTAAGAACGGGAAAGCGATGGTACAATATAACACTATTTGCGGTTTGATTGGAAACAGGAATCCGCGAATTTTCTTGAGCGTTGAATGACAGGGCCGATTGGATAACTACTTTTTTGTGATACAATTCGGCGCTGCGGAAATGAAAGAAAATACATGCTTGAACGGATTGTTCCGGTCATTCTGAACCTGGCGATTTATCCGGTCGCCGCTTTTCTGGTGTCGGTCGCGTTGACGCGGCTCTGCATCCACCTGCTGCCCCGCTGGGGATTCGTGGATTCGCCGGACGGGAGGCGCATTCACACGACGCCGACTCCGCGCGGAGGCGGGCTGGCGATCATTGCCGCCTTCTTTGCCACAAGCATCGTCTGTTCCTTTGCTTCGCTTTCCGGGGAGGATGATAAATTTCTGAAATTTTTCATTCCGTCCGCTCTGGTGATTCTCGTCTGCGGCGTGCTCGACGACCGGTTTTCCCTTCCCAGCAAAGTGAAGCTGCTGTTTCAGGTTGTCGCGGGACTTCTTTTCTGGTTTCTCGGCGCCCGCCTCAATAATGTTCTGGGCGTCCACCTGCCCGATCTTATCGCGCTGCCCCTGACCGTGCTGTGGACGGTGACGATCATCAACGCCTTCAACCTGATCGACGGCATGGACGGCGTGGCCGCGGGGCTGGGCTGCGTGGCGGCGATCAGCCTCGCCGTGTGGGGCGGAATCATCGGCAACTCCGTCTTTCTGATCCTCGTGCCGACGATTCTGGCCGCCTCCTGCGCCGGATTTCTGCGGTACAATTTTTCGTCGGCGAAAATCTTCATGGGGGATACCGGTTCCATGTTCCTGGGGCTCTTCTTTGCCTATACCGGGCTTCAATCCTTCGGGAAATCGGCGACGGTGGTAGCTCTGCTGATTCCAGTATTGGCGGTCGGCGTTCCGCTGTTCGACGTCTCGCTGGCTTTCTGGCGGCGGCTGGTCCGGAAATTTCTCAATCCGGGCAGCTGCGGGATCATGAACGCCGATTTGCAGCATCTCCACCACCGGCTGCTCCAGGACCTGCGCTGCAGCAAAAAGGTGGCGCTGCGGATTTATCTGCTCGCCTGCGCTTTGATCGGGATGGGGTTTCTCGCCTTTTATTTCGAGAAGAGGATTCCGGCGCTCAGTTATGCGGCTATTATTTTTTTGCTGCTGTTCATTCTGCGCCGGATCGCAAAAGTGGAGCTGTACGATTCGGCGTTGCTGCTCAAAAAGCGCATGGCCCGTTCGCGCAAGCTTCTGATTGTGCTGGCGGCGTTGCCCTTTTTCGATCTGCTCTCCCTGGGAGCCGGCTGTTTTGTCGCCGGTGCTCTGCTGCCCTCGGAGCTGGTTCTTTTCAGCGGCGGGTTCCTGTTGGATTTCTCCCTGTTCGCCGTGCCGACATTGATTTTTTTGTTTTTGACCGGAAATTACCGGATTTTCTGGGCCCGCGCCGGGTATGAGGATCTGCGCAAGATGCTCGAAGGTTCGATCTGCGGTCTCACCGCGTCGGGGGTGTTCTACTATGCTTTCTGCTCGTATGGGGAGGGGCCGCTGGTTGCGGCGTCTCTGGTGATTACCGCTCTGGTCTCCTTCCTGGGGATTTGCATCGTGCGGGTTCTGATCGCTTATTTCGGGATGCGCATGCTCTGGCGCGCGCCGCAGCCGGAGCTGGCGGGCATGCGTCGGCAGCGGTTGCTGATTTACGGCGGCGGCCTGAATGCGGTGCTTTACCTGACATATTGTTACAACCGCCCGGAACCCGAGCCGTTTATTACCGTGGGCATCGTGGACGACGACAGGGTTCTTGACGGAATGACCGTATTCGGCTTTCCGGTGCTCGGCAGCAGTGCCGACCTCCCGGGAATCCTGAAAAAATACAACGTGGACAAGCTGATTGTGACAATCAGTGCGATTTCCGAGGAGAAATTGGAAGAACTCCGAAAGCTTGCCGACAGTTCCGGAATCGCCCTGAGCCGTTTTCAGCCCGGGGAAACCATCCTCCGGGAACCCGCCTCCGCCGGTGCGGACGAGGGAAATCGGAAAAAAACGTTTTGAAATTTCTTCCGGCATATTGAAAATATCGAATATTGAGATATTGTAAGGAAAATTATTGTAGTTTACAGCTGAAATGCGGCGGAGATGCAAAACGGCGCCGGCGCTAATGTGATGGAGACGGATAGAATGAAGTATGATTTCACCCAGTACGTGACCAAAGACTCGGTTATGTCGCTCAACGGCGGCAACAAGCTCGAAGTTATGGATCAACTGATTACCCGTGCGGCGGACTTGACCAAGTTGTCCCGCGACGTAATCTTCCGCCTGACCTGGAAGCGGGAACAGATGATGACCACCGGCGTCGGCGGCATGCTGGCGCTCCCCCATATCCGTGTCAACGACATCAACCACCCCTTCGTCATCGTCGGCGTCTGCGAAACCCCCATCGAGGACTACCAGAGCCAGGACGACCAGCCGGTGCGGGTCATCGTTTTCACCGTGGCTCCGGATGAAAATCAGGAAGCTTATCTGCAGCTTCTCGGCAGCATTTCCCGCAAGCTCCGCAATTCCGGGTTGATCAGGAAGCTGGTCGAGGCCGCGGGGAATCCCGCCGAAATCCTCGAGCTGATTCACGGCGACCAAGAGTAACGGCGGGCACAATGAGCAAACCCGCCAATGAACTCGGCGCCAAAGCGCAGATCGATTTCCACTGCTTTAAACCGGAGTGCGAAGGCATCGTCAAATTCAACCTCGCCGACATCGCCGGCAGGGATTTCCAGGCGGTTTGCGGCAAGTGCCACAATTCTTACACGCTCGACGCGAATTTGAAAGACAAGCTCGGCCGGATGCTGGAGCTCATCATCGCCATCCGGAAAGCCGAAGATATTCTGGGAGACAGCAACGTCTCGGTCAATGTGGCCGGCGGCGAAGTAAAAATTCCCTATGCATTGCTGCTGACGCGGCTCAATACGCTCATCACTCTCGAGGTGGGCGGCCGCAAGGTGGACTTCCATCTCTGGATCGAACCATCTTCGCCAGACACCTTCCGCTAGAATACGGCGGATCTTTGAGTTGTATCATGCGTCGGCAGCTTGCATCACAAGGCCGACGCTTTTGTTCTTATAAATGACAGAATGTTTTACCGATGAAAGTGAGGAGAGTATGACGGAACAGGAAATCATCAAAATTCTGGAGGAGTCCGGCGCACTGCTGACGGGGCACTTCCAGCTTCGGAGCGGGCTTCACAGCACCCGCTTCTTCCAGGCGGCGCTGCTGCTGCAATATCCGGATAAAGCGGAAAAGGTCTGCCGTTTTCTTGCCGGGCAGTTTGCCGGTGACAAGATCGACGTGGTCATTTCGCCCGCGGTGGGCGGCCTCATCGTCGGCCAGGAAGTTGCGCGGGCCCTCGGGGTGCGCGCGATTTTCGCGGATAAGGAAGAGGGAGAACTCGTCCTGAAACGTGGGTTCGCGATTCAACCGGGCGAACGGGTCCTGGTCGCCGAAGACGTGGTTACCAAGGGCGGCCGGGTGCAGCAGACGGTCGATCTCGTCCGTGAAAAGGGCGGCACGGTCGCCGGGATCGCGGTGATTGTCGACCGTTCCGGCGGAGACGCCCGGTTCGACGTGCCGTTCAAGAGCGCGCTCAAACTTTCTCTGCCGACTTTCGATCCGGCCGAGTGCCCGCTCTGCAAAGATAAACAACCGATCGACCGGCCGGGGTCCAAGTAAAATGCTCACAGCGATACTGAAAACCGTCTTCGGCACGAAATCCAAGCGCGACCTCAAAAAGATGTTGCCGCTGGTACGCCGGATCAATGCTCTGGAAGTCGAATACCAGAGCCTCACCGATGAACAGCTCCGCGCCAAGACCGATGAATTCAAGGCGCGGCTGGCCAACGGTGAAACCCTCGACGATCTGCTCTGCGAAGCGTTTGCCGCTGTCAAAAACGCCTGCCGCCGCCTGGTCGGCAAAGAGATTGAAGTGTGCGGCCAGAGCCTGATCTGGGATATGGTTCCCTTCGACGTCCAGCTCATGGGCGGCATCGCCCTCCACAAAGGGAACATCGCCGAAATGGCCACCGGCGAAGGCAAA
>JAVBSA010000660.1:0-3968 GCA_031556915.1 Victivallis sp. | reverse complement strand
TTTGCCTTCTTTGAAATCGTCCGGGTAACCCACTTTCATGTAGAGTTTTACGGTGTAATTCCCATCGGCCAGCTTGAACTTGTAGCCGTCGATATCCCACGCTTCCGTCTGGTAAAGAATCTCTTTCAAGCCGTCGATCTTACGGACGACGCTGTTGTATTTGCCGTAATAGCCGTAAGCGCCGGCCGCGTCATACTTGCGGTCGGGGAAGAAAAGCCGCCCGTCCGGCGCGGTGTAAAACTCCTTGGAACCACAGTTGACAAGAAAGGTGTTCGCCCGGATCATCGCACTCTGTTTCGCCACCAGCTCGATCGAATCGAGCTGTTCCAGCATCCGGTTGATGGCCCGGCTGAAGACGAGGCGGTGCGTTTCGGCATAGTCGGCGGCCTTGCGGGCGGCTTCGATTTGTTTCAGGCATGCCCGTTCGGCGCTGACGTCGACACCGTTTTTCTCCATAATTCCGATCCCTTCGGCGATGGCGACGATCCGCTTTTGATAGAAGGAGGCGAGCTCCGCCGGGGCTTCCCATTTCACGACGGAGAGCTTGGTTTCCTGCTTCGGGATCAGGAAGGAGCGGAGCTGATAGGGTTTGAGCGCAATGGTTTCCGCCTTCGATTTTTCGCCGGTGGCGAGATCGATATACTCCGCCGGGCGGTCGAACCGCAGCGTGACGGCGGAATCGGTCCACACCAGGCTGACCGCATAGAAATAGGTTCCGTTCGGGGTACTTAAGCTCCGCACGGTCACGCTGCCGTTGGGGTTCGGCACGGTATCGAAGGTTTTCGCCGGCAGCGCCGAATAGGCGCGGGCGAACTCCCGGATTTCCGCCTCGCGGCCGAGACTGAAGAGCGGCTGTCCGCCGAAGCCCATTTTGAGGGGATCGATCGCCGCCATACTGAATGCCGTCTCCTTCAGAAAAAAGCGTCCGTGCGGTTTGCAGTCGATGCTCTGAAAGTAACAGCCGTACTTGTTCCACATTGACTTGGTGAAAGTCTCGTAATAGATATTGAAGATGGCGACGCTCTCGTTCGACATGGGCGGCGTTTCCTTGCGCACCGCCGCCAGATCATACATGGTTTCATTGAGGTCGGATTCGGCGCTGCCCCAATGGAACCCGTGCAAATAAGTGGTCGGCCGCCGGAAGTGGATGAAGTACACGCCTGGAATTTTCGCCAGCTCCACGGCCAGCATATCTTCGATTCCGCTCTCGAAACGGCGGGGGATATAGAGCTTGAGGGAGGGGTTGTGGCGGTCGAGCATCGTGCGGATTTCACGGATGAATTTGACCATGACGTCGGCGCGCCAGCGCATCCACTTCGGCTGGATTGCTTCGCTGTTGAGGAATTCGAAACGGCCCTGGCGCGGCACATCGACGCCGGTCTCTTTGCTGAACAAGGAGACGGTGTAATCGTCATACCCCTGGTCGGGGGAACGCCAGGCGATGGAGTTCCAGAGCTCGAAGCCGTCGAAGCCGGGGAGTTTTCCCTCCCGCGAGGCGAAGTCCTCCATATGACGGATGTAGTCGCGCCGGACTTCGGGATGGGCCGGGTTGGCGGCGCTCCCGGCGTCGTTGCCGGTGTCGACGTCATAACGGTTTTTATCCAGCGAAACCCAGTGTTTCGATTCGTCCCCCGATTCGGCGGCAACCCGGTGCTTGACCGCGGGAACGGAGTTGAAGTTGACGATGCCGACGAATTTCTTGCCGCGCTTGTGCAATGCTTCGACCAGGTGCGAAAAACTCCCTTTGGTCATCGGGTAAAGAACGCCGTTGCCGTTCGAGCCGGGCACCGGGAAGAAGGTGTAGCCGTAACGCAGCATCGGGTAATAGAAAATCTCCTGCCCGGTGTAATCGAGATATTCGAGCATCCGCTCCGTGATGGAGCCGAATTCATGCCGCGCCAGGTTGATGTAGAAGGTCTGGTCTTCGTCGGCGTGGCCGATCCGGCGGAACTCCATCCCCTCCGGGTGACGGATAGGCAGCCGGGGCAGCGTATCGCCTTCGATCCGGCGGATCCGGAGGCTTTTGATCGCGGCGGGGAAACCGTTGGCCATCGTGCGCAGTTCAAAAAGGCACGAGGAGGTCTGCGGCCAGAAGAGGAAGGAACTCGTCACCAGCTTGCCGGAGTTGGGGAATTCGCGCCCGGCGTGAATCCCGGCCTGAAGACGGTCGCGAAAGGCCTCGCCTTCCGGCTTCAGGAGATACATGTAAAAGCCCATCATCCGCCGGGCGTCGTCGGGCCAGGTGATTTCGATCAGGCAGGGCTTCTGCTGCACTTCCCCGGGGAACAATACCTCGATTCCGAAACGGTCGCCCTTGCGGTTCCCGGCTTCGAGGCAGCCGTTGACCATCCGGAGGTTGCCTTGCTTGCGCAACGCGGGGTCGTCGGGATCGGTGAACTCTTTCTCAAAGAACACCTTGCCCGGCTTTACCTCATCCTCGGAAAGTTGCGCCGCCTCGGGGATCGCCAGGCTGCGGAGCTGGAAACTGCGTATGGAACGGCGGCCGTCCGGCTGCGTCATCCCGCACCGGACCAGATATTTCCCTTCCGGCAGCGTGACCGGAATCGCAAATTCGACCGGTTTGTCAACGTTGAGCGAGGCGGCCGCGGCTTGGAGCACCTTGCCGTTTTCATCCAGGATTTCGGCCTTGACTTCAACCCCGGCGGGGAACATGCCGGCGTTCCCCGGGATCGGGCGGGTATACTCTCCGCCGGGGGCGAGGTTCAGCACGACGGATTCCGGAACTCCGGGCAGGATCACGGCGCGGGGCAGCACCACATCCAGCGGCGCCGATTTGCGGTATTCACGGTAGATTTCAGCGGCTCCGACCGGGCGGCGGAATAGAATGAGATCATCGATCTTCGCAAGATTCTTCGCCGGAATCACGATCCTTCGAACACCTTCGAGTTCCAATCCGGGGAAAAACTCGACATCCTTCATCCAGCTGTCGGCAGGGAAATACGGCAGGCCGTTGACGTAAAACTTCACCTTGCCGTCCTTCTCCCAGGTGACCGCGAGGTGGTTCCAGTCCTGTTCGAACCAGCTGTTGGCGGCGAAGCGCGAAATTGCTTTTTTGAACGTGGGAAAGGTCGCCATCGCCGCATGACCGGTCAGTTCCATCCGCAATTGCTGTTCCTTGGAATCATGCAGCGTCAGAAAGGGTGACCAACCCAGAAAAGTGAAAGGCTCAGATTCCGGCTTGACCTCTCCGATCCGGTTCAGCGACACCCAGAGCATGACCGCGCCCGCGCTCCCGAGAAAAGGACCGGGCATCTCCCAGACCGCTTCGCCTTCGCCGGAAAACGCTTTGCCCGAAACGCCGTCGGCGAAGCGGGCGGCTCCGCTTTTCGCCGGAACAACGCCCTGTTCCGTCTGCGCGTCGAGAGAACCGTCGAACGAAAGACGGAAGACGGGTTCTTCAACGTAGTTTTCCGCCTTCTCCGGCAGCAGCTCCACTTTGAGGTCGTCGATCTGGATGAGGTTCTGATAGGTATAGAAACTGATTTTTTCCACCGGCAGCGCGACGTATTGCTGAACCCCCATGTCCCGGCCGCCGATTTTGAGCAACAGGTAGGTGGGGCGTACTTCGATCTCCACCGTTTCAAACTTGACGTCGTCGCCGTTCGGGAAACGGTATTTGCCGGAGAAGTGGTTATTGAGCCGGGTCTTGCGCTCCTTGGAAATATTGAATCCGGCGGTTTCGCCGCCGAAATAAAATTTTACATCCTCCGCGCCGTGAAGAAAAACGCCCCAGCTCTGGCTGCTTTCGGGAGCATAGGGAACCCGGACCTTGAAGGAGAGCCGGAAAGGCTCCCCGGTTCCGACGTTGAGATGGAAGGTCGATGAATTCGCGCCGCGCTTGCCGAGTTCCAGGACGCCGTCGGCGATCTTGCCGAAACGCGGCTGGAGCTCCAGTACCGCTTTCGCCGGAGCTTCGGTGAAATCGGTTTCGAACAGGGCGGCCGGGG
>JAVBSA010000467.1:0-7752 GCA_031556915.1 Victivallis sp. | reverse complement strand
CGCCGGCCGAACTGATCGCCATGCTGGATTCCAACTGGGAGAACAATGAGGCGTGGCGCACAAAACTGCTGTGCGATCCCGAAAAATTCGGCAACAACCTCGACGGACCGGACCGGATCGCCAGGCACTTCACCGAAGCGGTCGCGCGCCGGTATCACGGCGCCCCCAACGGACGCGGCGGATTCCACACCGTTTCATTGCATTCCTCCAACCGTTTCGCGGAATGGGCCGATCACATCGAAGCGACTCCGGACGGGCGGCACCGCGGGGACGAACTGAGCAAAAACATGTCCGCCACCCAGGGCGCGGCCGCAAAAGGGGCGACCGCCCTGATCGCTTCGGTGCTGAAACTCGATTCGAGCCTTTTCATGGCGGATCTTCCGGTAGACGTCATGCTGCATCCCTCTGAAATCAGCGGCGAACGGGGACTCGACGCCATGCGCGCCTTGCTGATGACCTACATCAAACATTTCGGGCACGCCATCCACTTCAACGTGATGGATCCGGGGCAACTCCGCCAGGCGCAGAAAACACCGGAGAAATTCCGTGATCTCCAGGTCCGCATCTGCGGCTGGAACGTCCTCTGGAACAACGTCCCGCGCAAGGAGCAGGACGCCTATATCCTTCAGGCGGAACAAAGAGGGCGGGTGCGATGAACGGAGCGGTCTTCCAACTCGAACACTTTGCGATCCACGACGGTCCGGGAATCCGGACGGTGGTCTTCCTGCGGGGGTGTCCGCTTCGCTGCCTCTGGTGCCACACGCCGGAGTCACAGCTCCCGGGCGAATGCACCGCGGCGGCGCGGGAGATCATCGGCGAAGTCGCCGGGGACAAACCGTTTTTCGACGAAAGCGGCGGCGGCATGACCGTTTCCGGCGGCGAGCCCCTGTTCCAGCCTGAGTTTACGCTCGAACTGCTGCGCCTGGCGACAGGCCTTGGAATCCACTGCTGCGTCGAGACCAGCGGCTGCGGCGATTACGCCCATTTGAAATCGTGGCTGCCTTACACCGGGATCTTCCTTTACGATTACAAGGTTTCGGATCCGGCGCTTCACCGGGAGCTGACCGGTGCCGACAACCGCATCATCCGGGAGAATCTGGAAAAACTGAACCGGGACAGGGCGGAAATCATTCTGCGCTGCCCGCTGATTCCGGGCGTCAACGACCACCCCGGCCACCTCCGGGAGATCGCCCGCACCGCCGAACACCTGGAACAGGTCAGGGAAATTCACCTGATCCCCTATCACCCGATGGCGGCGGGAAAGCATGAGCCCCTGCCCGGAGAGTTCCCCTCCCCCGGAACGGTACAAACATGGCGGCAAACCATCGCGGCGCAAACCGGCAAACCGATGATCATTCCATAAAACAGTAACAATGTCCCCAACAACAGCCCAAAAGGAGAATGAGATGAAACGTAACTGCTTTACACTGATAGAGTTGCTGGTCGTTATCGCGATCATCGCCATCCTGGCTTCCATGCTGCTGCCCGCGCTCGCCAATGCGCGGGAACGCGGAAAATCGGCGAACTGCGTCGGCAACCTCAAACAGCTCGGGCTCGGCGTTATCCAGTATACGACCGATCAGGCCGACCAGCTCCCGCCGGTCCAGTCTACTACCGGCACCGCCGGCGTCAGGCCGTATTGGATGCAGATGCTGATGGGGCCGAACCCGAACGTCGAAGAGGCCAAAAAATACGAGAGCGGACTCCACATGAAGACCGGATTGTACGCCCACACCGGCCTCTTTCGATGCCCTTCCATGAAAGGAGTTTACGATATGACCGGCACCGTAACCGGCAGCGGAACCAGCACCGCAAGCTGGTGGCTCGCTTATCCGCATTACTCCGTCAACGAATGGCTTTACTCGGCAAGCCACGGCAAATCCTACAAGATCGGCCGTTTCAAATCCCCTTCCCTGAAGATATTCCTCGCCGACATCTGGAAGCAGGACGCTGCCGGCATTGTGGATGAAGAGAACGGATACTTTCGCTGGAAGGTGGACCGCTTCGCCAACGCCGGTTACGGCCTCCCCGCCAAACGCCATCAGAATTCGGCCAACACCCTCAAGCTCGACGGCCATGTCGCCGCCTGCCGCCTGAGCGATACGGTCAATCCTTACACGCTCTCCCCCCTGACCACGGAGGAAGCCGACAAACAATATTATCACTGCGATTATTAAGGAGAAACCATGAAATCGCACGGAAAATTCCTTCTGCCCGCCCTGCTGCTGCTCACGGCGGCGGCCGCCGCCGGGCCATTGCCCCTCAAGTGGAAGCTCTGCGACGGCGCGAAAATCGAGAACGGCCGCTATCTGACGGTCAGCGTCCGCCCGGAGGAGAAAGCGGGGCAGCATTGCGCCGCCGCCGAATTCGATCTTCCCTCTTACGCGGACAGCATGATCGAATTTTCCATCCGGGCCCGCGCCAAAGAGGTCTCGAAACCGCCGCAAGCCTACAACGGTGTGAAATTCATGCTGCATTACAACGACGCCGCCGGCAAGCAGCACTGGCCCGGCGCCGGCGATTTCGGCTCTTTCGACTGGCAGGAGCTCACTTTCTTTGCGCTGATCGGGAAGCCCGGGAAACAATCCCAACTGAAACTGGGGTTGCAAGACAGCTCAGGCGAAGTGGAATTCGATCTCGACTCCCTCCGCGTCAGCAAACTCTTCTCCGCGCCGCAAGAAGAATACACCGCCGTTTACAGCAACGCCGTCGCCGCCGCGCCGCCGCTGCGTGGGGTAATGTCGCCGGGCAGAACCCTCACGGAAGAGGATTTCGTCACGCTCAAGGAATGGAACGTGAACCTCGTCCGGGCCCAGATCACGCGCAACTGGCACAAAGTGGGAACCGACCGCGACCTCGCCGAATTCGACAGCTGGGTCAACGGCAAACTTGACCGGTTCGAAACGATGTTCAAGCTCGGCCATGAAAAATACGGCCTGCGCTTCGTGATCGACCTTCACACCTACCCCGGCGGGCGTTACGCGAACCGGGAGATGGCGATGTTCCACGAGCCGGAATACGCCGATTACTTCATCGAACTCTGGAAGAAAATCGCCGTCCGGTTCAAGGACCATCCGGCGGTGTGGGGTTACGGCCTGGTGAACGAGCCCAACCAGAAGCGCCTCGCGCCGCGCGATTTTTGGACGCTTCAGGCACAGGCGGCCGAGGCGATCCGCCAGGTCGATCCGGAACGGCCGATCCTGTTCGCCGCCAACCTCTCCAATTCGCCGGACACCTTCTTCTGTCTCGCTCCGGTGAAGTTGAAAAACATTATTTACGAAGTCCACATGTACAAACCGTTCCAGTTCACCCACCAGCGCGTTTACAGTCCGGACGGGAAGCTCAAGCCGGGCGAAAAGCCCGTCGCCTATCCCGGAGTGATCCAGGGGGAACATCACGACAAAGCGAAGCTCAAGGAAATCCTTCAGCCGGTCCGCGACTTCCAGACGCGGTACGGAGCGCGCATCTATGTCGGCGAATTCTCGGCCATCACCTGGGCTCCGGGCGCGGCGGACTACCTGCGCGACCTCATCGATATTTTCGAAGAGTACCGCTGGGACTGGACCTACCACGCCTTCCGCGAAGCCTCCGTCTGGGATGTGGAAAAGGCCGGCACCAACAAGAAGGACATCCAACCTGCCGCCGACACCGACCGCAAGCGCGTCCTGCTGAATGGTTTCAAGCGCAACAGCCGCTAAACCTGATCGAGGAACACCTTTTTGACCGCTTCGAGATAACCGTATCCACAGCGGAGGTCGGGGAGAAGATAACTTCCTTCGGTCCATTCGTTCCAGCTGTTGAGCGTGATAAGCGGCACCTGGCCGGGATGGGCGTCGGCCCACATTTTAGCGCGGTAGAGGCAGGCTTCAAAAGAGGCGGGAGTGCTGTTGACGACCGCGTCGTTTTTCGACGGATTGCGCTGCGTGTTGTCCCAACCGATGGAGACGTGGGGGAAAAGCGCCGGATAGTGTTTGGCGTCTTCCGGCCACTTCGTCATCGCGGCCGCCGCCCAGTCGACGAAGTCGCCGGCCGCGAATCCGGCATCCGAAACGAACTGGTAACTGGTTCCGCTGTCGACGCCGAGGATCGAGGCGAGTTCTTCATAAGAGACGTCGCGGAGCGCGGCGGCGGCTTCGGGTCCCGCATTGGCGCCGCGACGAACGATGAACTGAATGTGGATTCCGGGGAATCCCTTCTCCACCATGCGTTTCCGCAGCCAGTCGAATGCGGATTTCGTCTCCGCGACGCCGCCTAGGCCGACCACCAGGTTGCCGGGGGCGAAAACCGAGAAGACGGGTTTGCCGTCGATGGTGTAATAGCTCTTCAAGCCGAAGTACTTGTCGATGATGCGCTCCATCATCGGCTCAAAGATTTCGCGGGAGACTTTGCCGTCCCAGACAAGCTTATGCTCGTCGGTGTGCATGTCCCAGAGCGTGTCGGCGTCATGGTTCGCCCACATCAGGTAAAATTTGGAATCGGTTCCTTCCAGCGCCGGAATCAATCCCTCATTGAGCTGGCGCTCGAAGCAGGGAGCGTTTTCGTACCAATACCAATCCATGATGAACGTGTTGACGCCGTATTTCGCGGCGAGCTCCACATGCTGTTTGGCCACAACGGGATCGGCCTCATCCTGGAACCCGAGCAGCGGATAGCGGGGCATGTCGTGACCGGGGAATCGCGGCGTGGCGCGGCGGACGGTGTACCATTCGCCATCCTTTTCCGGCCAGAATTGTTCGGCGCGGGGCTCGTGATGATAAGAGGGCCAGATGTAGGCGGCGACATCATACTTTTTCATTGAAACATCCTCCTTTGGGTTGCTGTCAATATTATACCACGGAGAAAATAAAATAAAATACGGTTTACGCCATAAAGTATTTGAATTACGCCATAATTGGGATTATAGTTTTTCCATGCAGAAAAAAGATCCGTCATTTTACCATTATCGCAGGTTCAGCGGAAATCCGGCCGTCATCGTCGACCAACCCCGCCATTCCGATCTGCGGATGCACGCGCACGACTTCATTGAAATGGTGATCGTGAACGGCGGCCGTGGGCTCCACCAGCTTGACAATCAGGAATATCCGCTGGCGGCGGGCGATGTTTTCATCATTCCGCGCGGGGTTCGCCACGGTTATCGCAATGTTCAAAATTTCCGCATCACGAACATGCTGTTCAAACTGGGAACGGTCGAGCGTCATTTCCCTGAAATCGCGGAGCTTCCGGGCTTTCTGCACTTTTTCCGCGCGGGAGCGGGCAAGCTGTTGAATCTCGACTCGGCGGAGTTGGCGGCGATCGAAAAACTGCAACTGTCGATCACGGTGGAACAGGCAAAAAAACAGCCGGGCAGCAATTCGATGTGCCTGGCCTGCCTGGCGGAAATCCTGATCTACCTCTGCCGTCTGCAGGAGAAGAGAACTCCCCAGGTCGCCCTGCCGCCGCACCGGGAATTCGCCGAAGTATGTTTTCATATCGGCACTCATTCGGGGGAAGCGATCCGGGTCGGGGAACTGGCCGCCCTCGCCCGGATGTCGGTCCGGACGTTCCAGCGGCACTTCAGCCGGGCCACCGGTCTCGCACCGTTGGAATACGTCCGGAAGACCCGTCTCGAAAAAGCGCGCGAACACTTGCGCAACGGCAACCGGAGCATCGCGGAAATCGCCATGGAGTGCGGCTTCCCGAGCTCTTCGGCCCTGAGCACGGAATTCCGCAAGCAATACAACCTGACTCCCCGTGCTTTCCGCGACGACCGCGATTGATTTTGTGCAATTTTCCTCCAACTCCCCCTTGACATTTTCACTCAAAGCATATATATTGTTAAATAGTCATTGAGTTCGACTCAATTTCTCGTCGCGGGGTAGAGCAGTGGCAGCTCATCAGGCTCATAACCTGAGGGTCAATGGTTCGATTCCATTCCCCGCTACCATCGTTTTTTCGCCGCTCAAACGAGCGGCGTTTTTCTTTTCCGAAAACCCTTACAAACAAAAGTTTTTTACGGATTTGAAATATTCCAATACGACCCGCCCTATGATCTGCTTGCCTTTTTCGCCGGAATGAACCCGGTCGCGGCTGAAAAACTCGAACGGTTCACCGGTGGAGTACAGCCACCGGTAGCATGGTTGGAACATATCCCAGAAAGGGAAATCATTTTGGCTTGCCATCGTTTCCGTCGCCCGGAAATTGGAACCGTACTTGTCGGCCCAATCCGGGTGGTCGAACACAAATTCCCTTGCCGCCACCGGTTGGCCCGGCTGGCCGTCGCGCAAACGGATATCAAGCGCCAGCGCGTTCGAAAGAATCAGGACTTCGCAGCCCAGTTCCTTGCGGGCGCGCCCGGCTACGATCCGCATGGCTTCCGCTCCGGTCGGATCCATGTTTTCCCGGAAATTGGAAATACCGCCGATGATCAGCAAATCGGGTTTGGCGTCGGCCACATAACTCTTGAAATTCTTGTCCTGGCAGTAGTACCAGCAGCCGGTGCCGCCGCGCATGGAAATCGTCCAGGTAAAATTCGATTTCGGAAATTCACGTTTGAAAAGAGCATGGAACTGCGAATGAAAGGTATCCTGCATGATACTGTCGCCAAGCAGCACGACATGAAACTTTCTGCCGCTGCCGATGGCTTCGCGGGTCTTCGGCAGCAGTTTCATGGCATCAGCCGGCGCGCTGAATCCGATCGGTTTCAGCCCTGCGTAAACCCGGTCGCAATAGGCGGCGGCGGCTTCCACGGTCGTCCGCTCCACGCTTAAGTTCCATGCGGAAATCCCGCTGGTCGATTGGAAAAATACTTCGCAGCTGTCGACATTGCCCATGGCGTAGAAAACCCGCTCGTAACCGCACCGCCCGCCCGGATAAACCACATCATAGCAATCGGGCAGCGGATTGCCCGCCGCGTCATAAAAGTCAATCCCCTGATAGGCGCGTTCCCGCGCCTGAGCTTCGAACTTCACTTTGAAATAGGCAAATTCACCCGGTTGTTTGTCCAGCTTGATCCGGGCGGAAATCAATTTGCCCCCCTTGTCCGGATAATAGCCTTCGAACTGGTTGTAGGTCATGCCGTCTTTCGGTTTGGAGGGCTTGAACGACCATCCCGGCAGTTGATCGGTCAACGCGCCGGAAAATACCACCGGCGAAGATTTTTTCATTTCCAACATGTTTCCTTCTACCGCCGATGTACTGAAAAGAATCCCGAAAAACAGCAGGCCGGATAAAATCGCCTTCATAATCACTTCTTCCTTTTGTTTTACAGCATATCCCAGGTGATTTTGCCGGACGGCAGTTCCCGGCCGTTCAAAAGAACCTTGCCGGATGCCAGGCGCTCAAACGTCAGTTTTTTGCCGCGGAGGATCAGGTTTTCCACCCGGAAACGGGTGCCGCAATTCAGGGGCCGGCAGGTGAAGCCGTCCAGATAAACCCGAAGTCCCAGGTGCAGTTCCAGCGCGTCGCAAAACCAGCCTTTCATGGCAAATGCCTGCTTGCCGCCGGGGTTGTCAATCGTCGGGTCATCGTTCATGGTTTCGTGCGTGAGCCCTTCGGGGTAGCAATGATATTGCCAGAAATATTCGACGATGCGCTTAAAATCCCTGACGGACGCGACGTCGGAAGCCTGATTCATCATATTCCAGTAATAACGGTCCATCGGCGGGTAGTAGGCGCCCAGCTGATTGCCGTCCGCCATGAAGCCCGGATCGTTCGCGGGGAACATATACAATCCGTACCGGAATTGGAAATTGTTCTTGAGATAAGCGGCAATCC
>JAVBSA010000619.1:0-4701 GCA_031556915.1 Victivallis sp. | reverse complement strand
GTTGCGATTTCGCCCTGACAGGCGTTTCGAAAAATTTCGAAAAATTATGGGATATCTGTGCTTGTATTTGAACAATGGGAGCGTTATTTTGACTGCAAGGAGACTGGATAATGAAATATTTTGCCATGCTTTTGGGTGTGCTGCTCCTGGGCGGCTGTGCGAATTCGAAGAGTTTAAATCTCGAAACCGATACGACGGAAAAAGAGCTTCATCCGCCTCACGCGGTGTTGCCGTATGGGGAAAAGCTCGGCCCCCAGGCAGAACAGCTTCTGGCGGGATGCACCATGCTCAATGGATTTGCTTCCTTTGCCAATTGCAGCAAGAACACCCGTTTGCCTTTCACCCGGATTCAAATTGAACATACGGACTGGTCTCTCGATTCCTGTCCGGAGATTGGAGCTTATATTTGCGCCGGAGACTGCGACGACAGCGGAAAAGGCAACTACCCTTACCGGTATGAGAAACTGGAAATGAAAGATGCAAAATACCGGATGACCCTCACCCTTGACAGGAAAAAGGCGGAGTGATCCTGAGCGTCAGCCGCCGCACGGATGTTCCGCGTTTCTATTTCGACTGGTTTCTCAACCGGCTGCGGGAGGGGTTCGTTCTGGTTCGGAACCCGATGAACTTCCGGCAGGTGAGCCGCGTGGCGCTTTCGCCTGAAACGGTGGAGTGCATCGTATTCTGGACCAAAGACCCCGCGCCGATGATTCCTCAGTTGGATGGGCTCGGGGACTACCCTTTTTACGTACAGTTTACGATCAACGCCTACGGCAACGACATCGAGATGCATTTGCCGGAGAAGGCGCGGCTGATCGACACGTTCAAACGCCTCGCCGACCGGATCGGGCCGGAACGGACCGTCTGGCGCTTCAGCCCGGTGCTGTTTACGGAGCATTACACCACGGAAACGCAGCAGGAAGCATTTTCCGCCATCGTGGGGCAGCTGGCGGGATACACAGAAAGCTGCAAGCTGAGTTTTCTCGACCCTTACCCCAAAATCCGGAAGGAAATGGCGCGTCTCGGGGCGGCGGAGGGAACCGCCGAACAGCGGTTCGCGCTGACGAAACAGTTCCTGGCGGTCGCCCGCGAACACGGAATCGACCTCACCGGCTGCGCACAGGAGTTGGGAATCCCGCACGCAAGCTGTATCGACGGCGACTTGATTGCGCGCATCACCGGGGAGCGCAACCCGAAACTCCGCAAAGATCCCGGCCAGCGCCCGGAGTGCGGCTGCGTCGCCAGCGTCGACATCGGGAGTTACGACACCTGCCTCAATGGCTGCCGCTACTGTTACGCCAATGTATCATATGAGGCGGCGCGCCGAAGGTTCGCCGCCTATGATCCCGCCGCGCCGATGCTCTGCGACCAACTCCGGGCAGGGGACAAGGTGACCGGGCGCAAACTTCAGGGCAGTTCGAGGAGATAGACTCCGCGGCGGCCGTCATTTATGCTGTCCACGGTGACGAACCTGCCGTCGCGCGACCAGCGCGGATGGAGGTCGCAGCGGGCGTCGCCGATCGTGCCCGGCGGTTGGACATGACGGAATTTACCGAGCTCGACCATCTTGCCGGTGGCGGAATCCACCAATGCGAGGTGCTGGTATTCCGTTCCGGCGGGATAGGTGTCGGCCAGCATGGTTTTGCCGTCCGGCGAGAAAATGAGATGCCCCATCGGCCCCTGGCCCGTTGAAATCCGTTGGGCGCGGAGCGGCAAAAAGCGTTCGTCGAATACGAGGTATTCGGAACCTTTGCCGCTCCAGTTGGCGTCGATCAGGATCTCATTCGGCGTGCGGCCCCAGATCTGGTGGGAGATCATGCCCTTCCAATAAAAGTCCGGCAGCGGGCAGCGCAATTCGGAGCCGTCGAGGTTGGCGGTGTACATGAACGTCTTCCAGCGGGGCGCGTGCTCATCCGGGCACTGGCGGAAAAGCCAGAGCAGTTTGGTCGAATCGCAATTGAAGATCGCATGGTTGAGCCAGAGATAAAGATCCTCCAGTTCATAGGCGCAGGGGTGCAGTTCGATCATCTGCCGGTAGCTGACAATGAGATGGCTTTCGAAGGTTTCGAGGTCGATCAGCGTGATTCCTTCCCGGTCCGGATCGGGGTGGCGGTCCGGCGAAAGACAGGCTTCGGCGTAGCTGTATCCCCGGCGCGGGATCCGGGCGAAATTGAGGCTGACCGCGTGTTTCCCGTCCGGGCTGATGGCGTAGACGGCGGGATGGATCGTGTCGACCATCCCTTTGCCGATTTCAAAAACACGGGTGACGACCCGGCCCGATTCGTCGATGTCGTTGTAAATGAAGCAACCGGGGCGATTCGGCAGGAAGAGCGTCATGCTCCCCTGCTGGTGGCACCAGGCGCGGGTTTCGGTGAGCTTCTCGAACTTGCCGGGATTTTCCCGGTCGAGGAGTCCGATTTCGGCCTTTTCGCCGGGGAGGGGGAGCCGCTCGCACTGATCCACTTTAAGCGCAAGGTGGTAACGCCCCCCGTTGTCCCACGGGCAGCGGTCGTAGTAACCGAAAAAGTAGTGTCCGTCATCGGGAGAAAGCCTGGTCCATTGGAATTGCATGTTTTTCTCTTTCTATTTCAATTGCAGCAGATTGAATTTCTGCGGGTTTTTAATTCCGTCGACGCCGCCGCCCCAGCTCGAAGCCGTGCGTGTTTTGCCGTCGTAATGATTGATCACCAATGTGAAGCCGAGAAGAGTTCCGGGTGAGAATCGGTCGAGTCCCGCTTCCGCGGGCGGAATTTCCGCGAAATAACGGGTTGTTTTTTCCGTTTCGGAGCGTTCGACCCGGCAGTTGATTCCGGGGCGCAAGCCGGCAATTGCTTTCGGCTGGTAACGGTAAGCCTGACGCGTGCGGGCGATGCCGAATTCGTATGCGGTTGCGAAATGGATTTCGTTCGGCGTCCGCCGGGGCTGCAACGCAAACTGGATCGAATCTCCCCGCCACGCCTGTTCCGGCGGGAAATCACAGTGGAACGAATCATCCTTCACCGTAACCTCGAGCGTCAGTTTATCCGGGGCATACGAGATTTTGAAATCCGCGCCGGGCGGAAGTTCGCCCGAACCCGGAACCGCCAGCGTGACGCGGTCGAGCGGATGCAGTTTCATCCGAAGCGATACGAGTTGCTTCCCGGCGTCGGCGAGTTCGAGCACGCCGCCCCGGAAGCCTTCTCCGGCGGCGATGCGGAAGGTGAGCGGAACGCGCGTCCCGGGGGCGATTGCGACGGGAGCGGCGGAACAATCTTCCGCTTCGACTCCGGCGGGCAGCGACAGGGCGGGGCGGAATTCCACCGGTTCCTCCGAGAAGTTGTAAAGCTGGAATTTCAGTGCCGCCGAATCTCCCCGGGGCAAGAGGTAGCCGGAATCGTCGAAGAGAAGCGCGGTCAACTCATGATCCGGCTGGGCGATCAGCGGAGAGGCGGAACGCGCCGGGGCGCGGTATTGTTCCGCGAGGCGGCAAAGCTCCGCGGCGGGGGTGTCGCGCCTGAGGAAGCCGTCAAGTTCTTTTTCGTCGAAAATCAGATAAGTGACGCCATCCGTCATTGGAATTTGCCCTTCTTCCGCCGCGAGGACGCGGCCGTCGGCTCCGAGGAATTCTTTTATCTTTAACCCGGTGGGAAGGATGGCGGGAGGAACGGCTGGGAGGTTGCGCCGCGGCAGGGGATCCGCCGACTGATAGGTGAACTTTTTGTCCAACGGCTTGTAGAGGCAGCCAACGGCGCGGGAACCGTCGGAGAATACCCGCGCCCGGGTTGTTCCGGGAATATCGAGGTCGCCGATATAGCGTTTCCCCGCCAGCAGCCGGGCGGCATAAAGATAGGAGGCCATGGAGCGCATCGGGGTAAGATTGCGGTCGAACATGCCGAAGTTGTTCCATGTCTCGTTGCCGTAACCGAGCTTGAACGGGTAGTAACGTTCGACGCCGAGCGCGCGGAATTCAATCGCTTTGCCGACGATTTCCGAGGCGGAAAACCGGTCGTCGTTGACTTCGGAACGCACCGGCTGCCGCCGCCACGGCATACCGCTCTCGGTGAGCCAATAAGGAATGCCGGCAAAGGCGTTCTCGCATTTGCGCATTCCCAGAATCTGCGGTTCCAGGTCGGCGACGGAGGCGTAGGTGTGGAAACTCACCGCGTCGACGGAGTCGGGGATGCCCGCCTCCACCCAGTTCCGGTAAGTTTCGACGTTTTCCGCCGGGCGGCGGATGAAGGCGAAAACGCCGCCGATGATCCGGCAATTGCTTTTTGTCTGCTTGAAGCGGCGGTCGGTGGCCCGGGTGAAGGCGACCAGGTAATCGGGAGGCAGATAGTTGCTGAACCGGATATCCGGTTCGTTCCAGATTTCCAATGCTTTGACGGCGGGCCAGAGTTTGGTGATGGCAAGGAGGCTTGCCGCCGCGTCGAAGAGATTGTCCGGGTAAAGGTTGTCGCCGTAGAATCTGCCCAGTCCCTGCCAGCGGGGCAGGGGGGAGGGGGCCGCGTGGAGGCGGCGAAGATGGATCGGGGTGTCGTGGAAGACGTCGAGGATTTCGATGCCTTCCTCCTCCGCGATTTTGCGCAGCCGGTCGTAGCGGCCGCCGCGCGCACCCGGGTTGAGTTCACCCGGTTCCAATTCCTGCCAGGCGATGCGGTCGCGGCACTTGAGGACGCCGAACTTGCGCAGAATTTTCATCTGGCTGCGGATCTCGTCATA
>JAVBSA010000065.1:0-8281 GCA_031556915.1 Victivallis sp. | reverse complement strand
GAGAACGAATACCGCGTCCGGCTCTTCGGCCATCAGGGCGTCAATTGTCCGGAACGCCTTGCCGCCGAACTCCCCGGCGGCCTGTTCCGCTTCGGAAAAAACCAGGGAGCAAATGAGTAGTTCGACGTCTTCGCGGGTTTTGAAATAGGGCAGATAACAGCCGCGGGCGACGCCGCCCGCACCGATGACGGCAAGTTTTTTCTTCATGAATTCTCTTTCCTGTAATTTATTTATCGAAGAGCAGTTTGACGTTGCGGATCCAGAAGGTGAGCTTTTTCCCCTTCGGATTGCAGCCGATCCGGAACATCTTTATTGTTTCGGGTACGATATCGGAACCGGCGAGCATGATGCGCCGGGTTTCCCAGGTATGCAGCGGGGGACTGTAGAGGATATAGAGCGCCTTCCCCTGATCGTCGACCAGCATGAGGAGCTGAGTGAAAAAGTCGTTTTCAACCTTGTCCTGAAGCGTTTTCACTTCGAACTGGATGCATTTCGCGCCGACCATGGATTCCTTGGGCAGTTTGAGCGGATGTTCGGGGTAAAACCAGCGGTCGTTGTCGTTTTCCCAGACAAGCTCGAACTTTACGGCCCGTTCGGCTTCATCGCAGGAGATTTTACATTGATCGGCGGAGTCGTTCCTGAGCCAGTTGGCCGGTTTTTCCAGTTCGAAATCGACTTCGCGGCAGGTTTCGAGGAAGCGCCCCAGAAGATAAACCGGCATGACGAAACGGGTCGATTGTTTGCCGTTGAAGAGGCCGGTTATGACCAGTTGGGTATCGAACTTGCCCGGCGTGTAGGCGGGGTTGAGCACCACGTCGAATTCCGCTTTTCCCATGGCGGGCAACTCGATGGTTTCGGGGAGCCCTTCGAGAACGGCGTTTTCGACAATCAACCTTCCGCTCTTCGGAACACTGTCGATATTCCAGATCTGAAGTTTGAGTTTTCCCGTCGAACGCGGCATTTCGGCGACCGACTTCCGGTTGCCGATGGTGAAATCGCTCCTGTCGAGATCGACCCGGATGACGACGGTCAGGTCTTCCCCCGCCGGCGGCGTGTAAAATTGCGCTTTCCCGGCCGGGCGGGCAGGTACAGTGGCTTTGAGGCCCTCAAGTCCGGCCAGATAGGCGGGGTACCGCGATGCCCGGAGAACGGTCTTCCCGGCTTTCCCGACAGCGAGCCGGGAAGGGGTGCCGACCAGGTCGGTCAGCGTGTACTCTCCCGCCGGGAGCCGGAGTTCGAAGTCGTTTTCGAGGTCCGGCGTGATCTCTGCAGACTCGCTCTTGTCGCCGTCCACCCCGGAGCGCGACCAGAAGATGACGGTCTGAGTGCCGTCCGGCCGTTCGAAAAGGAAAACTCTCACCTTGTCGCCGACGGAGATTTCGCCCAGGATTTTCGACGGAATCAGTTGCGCGGTCATCGCGGCAAGGGCCGCGTAAGCGGGTTTTACGGTGCCGTCCATGCGCATCATGCCCCAGTCTTTGGTGCCGTTGCGTTCGGTGAACGGAGGAAGTACGAATGGATAGTTTCTCGCACCGCCGTTGAATTGATGTTCGATCTGCGATTTTGTGTAGAATTCGGCAAGAATAAGCTCCTGTTCCGGGGAATGCGCCTTGTACCCTTTGCGGACGCTTTCGCTTTTGGCATAGCCCTCGACTTCAGTGCCGCATTCGGTGCACCAGAGCGCCCTTTCTTCGATGCCGTACTTTTTCAGGAGCCTGCGGTTGGCTTCATAGACGCCTTTGTATTGCCCGATGGGCAGATAGGTGTGGAAGTTGTAGACATTGGTATATTTGGCGATGTCGTTGTCGAACATGGCGTGGACGTAAGGGTTGTCGGCTCCCGAGGAGAACGCTCCATTGGCGATGATGCACGACGGCGACCCGGCGCGAAACCCGAGCGAGGCGGCTTTGAGGGCCGCCGCATAATCCCAGACCGGTTCGGGCGCGGAGTTGAGATCCTGTTCGTTCCAGAACTCCCAATTCCCCATGCGGTTTCCGAACGCCTCTCCCGCTTTCCGGGTGAAGCTGTAGACGGCGGCGAGGTTGCCGGGGAGCCTGGTCAGGACATCGGACCAGACGGGAGCATCGTGGAACATGCCGGAGATGAGGATATTGCGTTCCCGCAGAAGGTCGGCGTTGCGCAGATAGAAACCGAAGTCGATCTCCTCCTCTTTCGGGTCGGGGTTGACGCCTGACCAGCTGAGGCGTTCCCGCACATGGGGGATTCCGGCGAGCCGGATGAGGTCGGCGACCAGCCGGTAAGAGTCGCCGTCATAATACGGGCAATCGAAATTCCCCGGCCTTGCGACCCAGCTCAGGGCGGCGTCCACGCCGAAAAACGAATCATGGTCGAAGACGCGCTTCGCCGGATCGACGACAACGGCGAACGGGAAGTCGCGAAGCCTGGTCTTGGGGGAGGAATTCACAGTCGAGACGACGTAATAGCCGACGGGCAGCGTTTTCAGCTCGAGCGGCGTTCCGCCGCCGTCCGGCCAGCTCCCGCTCTGGAGAACTTTGCCGCGCCAGTCTTTCACCGTATAGTTCAAACCGGGCAGCCGGACGGTGCTCCGGAAGGTGAGCGGCGCATTTTCGGCGAAAACTCCGCCGGGCGCATCGACGGCAATCGACGGCGGAGCTTGCCGTTCCTGCGGCGTTCCTTCGAAAACGATGTTTTTTACGAGATAGGAGAAAACCGGTGTTTTCGGATTCACGCCGATGGCGAAAAACGGCGTGGCGCCGCGGTCAGCCGCGGGAAACCGCAAGGAAAGGTGCTTCCACACTCCGGGCGCCGGCGGTTCGAAGGGAATCCACCCCTCGCAGCGGACGTTGGCGCCGCTGCAGGAAATCGGTTTCCCCTGAGGAAGGATCTTGATGTCGAACGAGATGCCGGTCGTCCCGTGGTAAGTCTCCCTGCCTATGGTTTTGAATTGCGGGTAGACCCATTTGTCGACGCCGGGTTTGAAGGTGACGTCAAACCGGAGCGCCTGCTCTTTTTTGTCGAAGGAGATTTTCAGGTCGCCCGAGGAGTTTCTGTTCCAGCGGTTGGCGTCCTTCATCTCCTGCCAGGCCGGGAACACCGCGCCGGCAGCGATGACGCACGGCGCAAGGATGAAAAGGAGAGCCGAGATTTTGGAAAACATGAGGTTATCCTTTCAGTGAAGCATGCTTTCCGTTCCCGGCCGCAGGGGGATTTTGTTGCCCGCTTCATCCCAGCCGATATTGCCGGGCAGGTGGTGGTACCAGAGCAGAGGGAACGGCGCGGCCAGCCGGGAAAGGGCGGCGGCGTTTTCTTCGGGGAAAGCAAAATATTCCGCTTTGAGCGCGGGCCAGGCGGCGCTGTCATTCCGCTTGTAGGCGAACATCATGCGTTTCAGCAGAATCGCGTAATGCAAATGGAGCCGGATGGCATCGCAGCGTTCGCCGCCACGGATCGAAAGCGCTTTGAGCGCCGCAATATTTTCCTCCGTAACGGGTTCCAGCATCAGGCGTTCGAAGATTTCGAAATAGTCGCGGACGGCTCCGGCGTCTTCGCCGAAAAACTTCCCGTAAAACTCCTCTTTGAGCCCGGGCAAAGATTGATCCGGGTCGATCCACAGCTGAAGCCATGCCCACATGCGCCAGGGCGTGGGGAAACACAGTTTGTCGAGCCCCGTAAACGCGCCGAGACCGTCGATCCCTTCGCGCCGGTAGTAGTGGATGTCTTCGCGGATCACCTCGAGCGGCCAGAGAAACGCGCGGCCGCAGGGACCGGTGTTGGGGTATTCGCAGAGGTTGTAATATTCCATCAGCAGCGTTTTGCCGGCGTAGTTGATTTCCTTGAGGTAACGCCGCCAGTTTTTGTAGACGGCATGGAGCGCAACGCTGGTACAGGTTCCCTTTGCGAACGGGTTGAACAGATCCCGGATCTGGCCGATACAGATGTCGACCAGCATGTTTTCGCCGTTCCGGTAAAGGTGACGGACCTGTTCGGGCGGTTCGAGGGTTCCCTGATAGATGATGAGCTCGAACCGGGAGTCGGGGAGCTCCTGCGCCACCACTTCGGCGGCGTCGTTGACCAGCGTGAAATACCAGTCGGTCGTCTTCATTTTGCGGCATTCCAGGCAGTCGCAATAGATGTAATCGGGCAGGTCCTCGGCCCAGAAGGCGAAAATATCCCAATAGGGATGCGTATGGAGGTAGCTTCTCAGGTTTTCCCGGAAAATCCGCCTCACTTCCGGATTCGAAAAACATGCAGTCCGCCCGTTCGGCGTGCGCTTGCCGTCGGTGAGCGGGAAATATTCGGGGTGGCTTTCAAACAAGGCTTCCTCCGGCACGAAATGCTTCCAGCTGTGGCCGGGGCCGCGGACACGGAGCCCGAAGGAGCGGATCAAGGCGGCGTTTTCGGCGCTGCATTGTTCCGAGCCATTCACCCACGGCCCGCAGCCGAGGATCGTGTTGATGCGGTTCTTGACCGCGAACGAAAGCACCTCGGGGTTGTTGGTGCGGTTCACGAAGTCCCGGATTTCGAAAGCGGAACCGCCGCGGAAGCTCATTCCTTCCGCCAGCTTCAAACTTTCCCGCACCGGAATGGACTCGAACGCCTCGCCGGGGGCGAAGAAACGGATGTCGAGAGCCATTTTCAGGAAATCGTACACGGCATAGAGAACCGAGACCGGATTTTCCCCCAGAATGTTCACGCATCCGTCGCGGCCTTCGATCAGGGTCCGGTCGAACTTACCCGGTTCGAAAGCGCCGCTTTGTTCCGCGATGAAGAAGCAGCCCGCTTCCGCACCGGTACGTGTGACCGGCAGACTGCAGCCGAGCGATTTCTTCAGGTACTTCTGAAGCTCCGAAGCGGCGTATTCCGTCAACGCGGAGGCGTTTGTTCCGATTGCGATGCGAAGAAGCGGCACAGTTTCAAGCTGAATCATTTGGGAGATCTTTCTCAGTTGTTCACGTGAGGGTGAAAGACGCTTTTGTCGACCGTTCCGGGATACCAGTAAGAGTGCGGAATGGGAAGGGCATGCCCGTCGCCGAAGAGGGCTCCGGTTCCCCTGGGGTGATTGCCGATCCGGTCCGAAGTGAAGCTGCTGTAATCGGGTGCGCTGCCGGTGTAACGCGGACGGAAATAGATGGTGTTGTACATCTGGTCATCTACCCGGGGCAGGCACATCAGAACGATCTTTTTGGTCACATGTTTCACCATGCTTTTCTTCAGGCCGCTGCTCAGGCCGGTGGGCGCGTGCATGAGGCCGTTGAAATATTTCCCGCATACGGCGCCGGTCTGGCCGGCCCGCACGAAGGGGCATTCGAACAGCGGGTAGCGGAGTGTGTTGTCGAAGGTCCCGCCGCCCATGTATTCATTCAGCGACTTCATGATGTTCACCGCCTGGTTGGTCGTACTCTGCCCGCCCGATGCCTCGGCGGCGATATAGGGCATGATGCCGTCGCTGTCGTCCGTGTACATTTCGTATGCCGTGCCGATTTGTTTGAGGTTGCTGATGCATGAGGTTTCCCGGGCCTTTTCGCGCGCCTTATTGAGCGCGGGCAGGAGCATTGCGGCGAGAATTGCGATGATCGCAATCACAACGAGGAGCTCTATCAGTGTGAAACGGTTTACGGTGATTTTTGCTTTCTGTAACATTTTTCTTTTTCCTTTCCGTAATGAATGTTGAGAAACCGGCCCTCAAAGATTCAGGTGATTTTTATTCGTTCATATTTTCGGCTCCGCCGCCGGTCGAGGCGGTGACGGAGGGGATCGCGCCGATTTCCGGCGGGAACACGGTCAGCGTTCCCGGGGAGCCGGAGGCGAATTCAAAGACGAATCCCTCCAGATTGACCGGGTAATCGATCTGTTTGTTCCGGTCGCCGGTGTTCCAGGCCACGAGATTCTTGTTTTCGCGATACCGGTTGAGGTCGAACCGGACCTGGCGCGTCGCCGGATTCGGCAGCGGCATCCGGAGCTGCCAGGTTTCGCCGGAGACATCGCGCAGCAGCAAACTTACCGCCTTGATCTCCGGGCCGTCGGGTTGGAAGGCGAGGCGGATTTCACCGGGCAGGCGCTCTGCGCTTCCGGCCAGGGGGCGGCGGTCGGGGGTGGCGAGCACGACGTTCGACTCGGCATCGCCGTCGCGCCGGATTTCGATTTTCTCCGGCGAAGCCGTCAGGCGGTAACCGTTTTTGTAGACTTTCCACGCCGCCGGCGTGCGCCAGGCAACTTTGCCGAACCGGCTGATGCGCGGCGGTTCCAGCGTCACGGTCCCGGCTTCGTTGCCGTCGAATTCAAAGACGAATCCGTCGAACGTGGCCGGGTAATCGATGATTTTGTCCCGGTTGCCGGTGTTCCAGGCGGAGATATTCTTGTTCGCCGGGAAACGGGAGAGGTCGAAGGTGACGCTCTCCACCTTGCCGGTGAGCGGCGTCCGGATCTGGAAAATCTCTCCGGTATTGTCGCGTAACGTACAACTGACCGCCTTGACCCCGGCTCCGGCGGCGTGGAATGCGAGTTGCAGTTCCGCCGGAAAATCTGCCGCGTCTTTCGCGAGGACCGGCCGCGCCCCATTGGAGAGGTGGCAGTTGACTTCCGCATTTTCCGCGCGTTCGATGACAAAGCGTTCGGCGTCGCGCTTGAGGGTATAGCCGGATTTGTAGAGCTTCCACGCATCCGGCGTCTCCCACAGGCGGCCGGCGGCGCGCGCCGTCATCGTGTCGCGGAACTCCGTTCCGGGCGCGGCGATGAACACCGCGTCGAAGTAGAAGTAGTGTTCGCCGTCTTTGAGGTTGCGGGGCGGCAGGTCGACGGTGAAACGCGCTTCGGCCCAGCCGTTGGCGCCAAGCGTGATCTTCTGTTCGGCCGGAGCGACCTTCCACGGGAATTCACGCCAGTCGTTGCGCGGCTCCAGGCGGCAGACGCCGCCGATCTCTCCGGGGGTGAGGTTGTAGAGCCGGACCCGGATTTCCGCCGGGGCTCCGGCGGTCAGCAGGGAAACGACGCCCTTCATCTGAATCGAGGCCCGGGTGTCTTCCACGGGGACGATGCGGACCCGGACGTCCGGAAATCGGATTGCCGGAACGTCGTGCGCGGTGGAGACTTCCTGAAATTCCGGCAGCAGCTTGCCGCGCACGAAAACGGGGTATTCGCCGACCGGAATCGTCGCGACTCCGCCTTTGACGGGCAGCTCCGAGCGGCCGCCGACGGTGTTGAACAACTCCACCGTGCCGTCTTCGGCCTTGATTTTCACCGGCTGCGGGGGATGGATGGTTGAAGATAACGGCTGCGAGAAATTGCTCTGGCTGAAGAGGTCGTTGCGCCAGAACACGATAACGTCGCGGCCCGCCTCGTCTTTGAATACCAGGCCGACCGGTTTGCCCAGCTGGAACGAATGCCCCTTCAGGAATCCGGCGAATTTCGCCCGGCCCAGCAGTTTCGAAGTGGCCCGGTAGGCGGCGATGGCGGGCTTGGGGTAGGCGTCGCGGTCAATCAGGCCGAAATCCTCCTGATGCGTGTCCAGCGGAAGCGCCCGGAAATTGTAGGGCATGACCTTGGAAGCGCCGAAGGCCAGCGCGGCGGCCAGCTGTTTCGGGACGGAAAGCATCTGGTACCGGCGCGACTCTTCGGCGGTTTTTACGGGAACCAGATAGCAGGCTTCGTAATTGGTGGTTCCGATCTCGGTCATCCACACCGGTTTCGCCCCGATTCCGGCGGCGCGTTTCCAGCCGTTGAGTTCGCGCATTTTACCGGCGAATCCCCAGAATTCCGGCGTGTAAAAACCATAAATATGCTGCGCGACCGCGTCGCAGAAGTCGCCGCCCCGGTTTTTGAGCACTCCGGCATGGATGGCCATCATATCGCCGCAGATGACGTTGGCCTGCGGGTCGATTTCACGGACGACGCGGCCGGCCTCTTTGAGAATCTGGGCATAATCTTCGCTCGAACATTTCCAGTAGGTCGGTTCATTGCCGATTTCCCAGTCGTGTATGAGATCTTTGTGGGCGGCGACCACGGGAGCGACTTCGTCCTTCAGCCATTTCGCCAGGTTGTCCATCGTGTCGAGGGAGCGGAAACACATCACGACCCGGAGCCCGGCTTTCTGCATGCGTTCCAGGAGTTGCCGGTCGGCGTCCAGAAAATCGACGCGGGCGATGCCGCATCCGTTGCGGGTCAGCAGTTCGAGGTCGTAATCGTCGAAGCTGAAGCGCTGTTCGTGACGGGTGGGGTGGCAGACCATACCGAAGTTGCCGTCAGGCCCGGAATAGACCGGGTCGCGGAACACTCCGATCGGAATCCGGGTGACGACGCCGTC
>JAVBSA010000687.1:0-6957 GCA_031556915.1 Victivallis sp. | reverse complement strand
TATGCGGCTGGTGAAGCGCCCGAGCCCGGGCGTTATTTTTTCTTGTTCTTTTTCTTGTCCGAGGAAGTGTTTTCCTCTTCGCTCTCTTCTCCGTAGCCATAGCCGTAGCCGTAGCCGTAACCGTAGCCGTAGCCGTAACCGTAGCCATAGCCGTAACCGTAGCTGTCGGACTGCGCCGAATAACGGTTGAGGACGATGCCGAGGATGTTCACGTCGAATTTCTGGAGCTGTTCGATCACTTTGGTGACTGCGTTGACCGGGGTGCGTTTGCTGTTGACCACCATGATGGTTCCGTCGGCCAGTTTGCTGAGCAGCAGCGGGTCCGCCATGTTCATGCAGGGCGGGGAGTCGATGATGATATAGTCGTACTTGGGCGCCAGTTCTTCGAGGACATTGGAGCTCTGGAAGATCTCCAGCAGACGCGTCGGGTTCGGCGGAATCGGTCCGCTGCGGATCACGGAAAGGGTGGTTCCCAGCACGTTGCTGTGGATGACTTCTTCCAGTGTTTTTTCACCCAGCAAAAAATTGACCAGGCCGGGTTGGCGCGGAAGATCGAGATAGTCGTACTCCGTTTTCCGCAAATCGCAGTTGATCAGGAGGACGCGTTTGGAGTTGCCGCAGAATGTCAGGGCGAGGTTCAGCGATGTGAAGCTCTTGCCGTCTTTCGGCAGTGCGCTGGTCAGTACGAGAATCTGGGCTCCGGCCTTTTGCGACAGCGAATATTGCAAGTTGGTCTGGAGCAGCAGGAAGTCTTCCACAATGTGGTTGAATTTATAGTTTTTATTCTGGTTCGGCAGGCATACGAGGTTATTGTTGTTTTCTTTGTCGGAGCAAGTTCCGATGGTTCCGATGGTGGGCAGATCCAGCTCCGCCTTGACGATGTCGGAGTTCCGCAGCGTGTAGTGGAAGAAGTCCTTGAGGCAGAACAGCCCGAAGACAAAGCCGGAGGCCAGCAGGAATGCGAGCATGGTGTTCTTCTTCGTCATGGGCTTCACCTGGCCCAGCGTCCGGGCCGGGTCGATGACCCGGACCCGGTCGATGCCCATGATGTCGTGAACCGATGCCATGAACGCGTCGGCGACCGCCTGGGCGGCCATCTCCGCCTTGACTCTCGATTTGCTGAAGACGGCGACTTTGATGAAGCGGGTTTTGTTGAGGACCAGTGCGTCGAAATAGTAGGGTATCCCGATTTCTTCCGGCAGGCGTTCGGCGAGCAGTGCGTCGGTATCCTTGCGGATGGAGTAACTGCTGAGCAGTTCCTTGTAGTCGTTGACCAGCTGGGTTCCGAAGGCGATATCCCGCTCGGTGATGCCCTGTTGAACTGCCGCCGCGGTTTTTTCGTCGAGAACCTCGGGGGTGGTGGAGATGTACCGCCAGGCGAACAAAGAGAGTTCCGCTTTGTAGGTGGGGACGATCAGGAAACGGCAGACCGAGTAGGTCGTCGCGGCGGCGATCAGGCCGGCACCGAGAATCAGCAGATAGTGCTTCCGGAAATTTCTCCAAAAGAAGAAAAAGTTAATGTCGTCGACGCGTCTCATGCTGTTTGGTATTCCATAATATGTTTGTGTTGAGATGGTTCCTTGTATCAAAGGAAAACCGAAAGATCACCCGTCATTTGTTTGACCAGTTCCTTGACTCTCTGTTCGTCGGAGAGGGGGCATACCAGCGTGCCGTTGCCGGATTGGATGACGGCGACGTCGCGCATGCCGATTACGCCCAGCAGGTGGCCGCGGTCGCCGATGACGACGTTGTTCTCCGCATCCAGCAGAACGGCGTCGCCGCGCACGGCGTTGCCGTTTGCATCGAGCGGCAGGATGGAGCGAAGCGAACTCCAGCTGCCGATGTCGTTCCAGTAGAAGGGGGCGTCGCCGACTTCGACGTCGTCGGCTTTTTCCATGATCGCGTAGTCGATGGAAATTTTCGGGCAGCTTTCAAAGGTGAGCGTGAAGTCTTCCCCGGCGCTCCACCGGGCGATTTTTTCGGCCAGGGGGGGGCAGTGACGCTGAAAGGCTTTTTCGATGGCGTCCACTTGCCAGATGAACATTCCGCTGTTCCATTTGTAGTTGCCGTCCCGCAGGAAGGCGTCGGCGGTTTCCAGATCCGGTTTCTCTTTGAATCCCAGGACCTTGGAGAATCCGGGGGCGGTTTTTTCGCCGACATGGATATAGCCGTATCCGGTCGAGGGGAAAGACGGGGTGATGCCGAGCGTGATGAGTGCGCCGCTTTGGCGGGCGCGTTCCGTCGCGGCCAGCAGAACCTCCCGGAACACTTTGGCCGGACGGATGATCGCGTCGGCGGAGAGAACCGCCATGACCGCGTCGGGATTCCTCCGTTTGACCGTGGCCACGGCCAGCGCCACGCAGGGGGCGGTATCGCGCCCCACAGGCTCCCCGATCACGTTTTCGGCGGGAATCGGCAGCAGCCGGCGGATCGGTTCGACGTAAGAGCAATTGGTAATCACCAGAATCTGTTCCGGCGCAAACAAAGGGAAGAGCCGCTGCACGGTCTCTTCGATCATGGTCTCTTCGCCGATCAGGGGGAGCAGCTGTTTCGGCCGGTTGCTGCGGCCGAGGGGCCAGAAACGTTCGCCGCGGCCGCCGGCCATGATGACTGCGTAGATCGGATTGTTTTCCATCGGTTTGCTCCTTACAGGCGCCCGTCCGCCAACCCGGGCGGCAGGATTCCTTTGATATCGTAAACGACTGCCTTTTCGTCCGCCAGAAGCCCGGCGACGTCGAGGGTATTGAATTCACGGTGCGCCACGGCAAGCACCACGGCGGCGTAACGGTTGTTTTTGAGTTCTTCGAAACTGCGGAGTTGTTTCAGCTGGTATTCACGCTCGATTTCCGCCGGATCCGCCCAGGGGTCGAACAGATCGACGTCGCAATTGTACTCCTGCAACGTGCGCACGACGTCGACGACGCGGGAGTTTCTCACATCGGGGCAATTTTCTTTGAATGTGAGGCCCAGGATCAGCACCTTGGCTTTCCAGACGATCTGTTGTTTCGAGATCATCAGTTTCACCACCTGTTCGGCGACATATTTCCCCATTCCGTCGTTGATCCGGCGCCCGGCCAGGATCACTTCGGGGAGGTAGCCCAGTTCGGTCGCCTTCTGGGTGAGGTAATAGGGGTCGACGCCGATGCAATGGCCGCCGACCAGGCCGGGTTTGAATTTGAGGAAATTCCACTTGGTTCCGGCGGCCGCCAATACTTCGCCTGTGTCGATTCCGGCCAGGTGAAAGATTTTCGCCAGTTCGTTGACGAAGGCGATATTGAGGTCGCGCTGCGAATTTTCAATGACTTTGGCAGCTTCGGCGACTTTGATGCAGCTCGCCTTGTAGGTGCCGGCTTTCAGGATCGCGTTGTAGAGGGCGTCGACGGTTTCGGCCGCTTCCGGCGTGGAGCCCGAGGTGATTTTCAGGATTTGGGTGAGCGTATGCTCTTTGTCGCCGGGGTTGATGCGTTCGGGGCTGTAGCCGCAGAAAAAGTCCCGGTTGAAAACAAGGTTGCTTTCTCCGGCCAGAATGGGGACGCACTCCTCTTCGGTACAGCCGGGGTAGACGGTGCTTTCGTAGATGACGATTGCGCCTCGCTTCATCACTTTCCCCACCGTGGCGCTGGCCCGGCGGAGGGGGGCGAGATCGGGGCGGTTGTATTTGTCCACCGGCGTCGGAACGGTGACGATGAAGAGATCGCACTCGGCCAGATCCGCCGGATTGCCGGTAAAGCGGAGCAATTTTGCCGCCTTCAGGTCTTCGGCGGAGGTTTCCAGCGTGTTATCGATGCCCTTGCGCAAGTTCGCCAGGCGCTCTTCTTTGACGTCGAATCCGGTGGTATGGAACTGTTTGCCGAACTCCACCGCGAGCGGCAGGCCGACATACCCCAGGCCGATCAGCCCGATTCGGACTTCCCGGCATTTTATTTTTTCCAGCATATGCTGTGATTCCCGGATGGTTGACATAAGGAAAACTGTCCGGTAATATAACCCGGTTTAAGAAAAAAGTCAATCGCGAGACGGAAAAGCAATCTGATAATTCAGAGTATTTGCGCGTAGGCACGCGCCCAGGCGTCGGCGGCGCGGACGGTCGGGAAATCCGACTGCGGCTCAATGGTATGAGCCGCCATCGTCTTTTCGATGATCCGCCAGATGTCGGGGAAAGAGATTTCACCGCGGCGGAATTTTTCCACTGCGACCTCGTTGGCTGCGTTCATCACGCCGGGGAGGGTGCCGCCGCGGTTCATCGCCTCGCAGGCGAAGGCGATGGCGGGGTACTGTTCCGGCCGCGCCGCGCGGAAATCGAGGGTGAGCAGCGACGAAAAATCCATCGCCGGGAGATCGCCTTCCAGCCGTTCCGGGTGGGTGAAGGCGTACTGGATTGCAAACCGCATATCGGGTGCGGCAAGCTGCGCGATCAAGCTCGCATCGCAGAGTTCCACCATGGAATGCACGATCGATTGGGGGTGGATGATCGCCTTGATCTGATCCGGCCGCACGTCGAAGAGATAGCGTGCTTCGACCATTTCGAGCGCTTTGTTCATCATCGAAGCGGAGTCGATGGTCACTTTGTAGCCCATGTTCCAGGTGGGGTGGGCGAGGGCGTCTTTGAAGGTGGCCTTTGCAATCTCTTCGGGGGTTTTGTCGCGGAAAGCGCCGCCGGAGGCGGTGAGGTAAAGCGTCTTGATCTCGTATGCCTTGCGTCCGGCAAGGCATTGGAAGATGGCGGAGTGCTCGCTGTCCACCGGAATCAGCTCGCCCCGGCAACCGGTCAACTCCCGCCGGATGATCTCCCCGGCGAGCACCAGGATTTCCTTGCTTGCCAGCGCCACCCGTTTCCCGGCGCGCAGCGCGGCGATCACCGGTTCCAGCCCGGCGGTTCCCACGATCGCGCAGAGGACGATGTCGGTTTCGGGTGCGCTTACGAGATCGAAGACCTTTTCCATGCCTCCCGCCGACTTGCAGCCGGGGGGCATTTCGCGCGCCAGCTCATCCGCCAGAAGAGGATCGGTGGTGACGGTCCAATCGGGCCGGAAAATCGCGGCTTGTTCCGCCAGTTCCTTGAGATTGTTCCGCGCCGCCAGCCCCACCACGCGGAAGTGTTCGGGGAACGCCTGCAAAACGGCTTTGGCGCTTTTGCCGATGGAGCCGGTGGCTCCGAGTATGACGATGCCTCTTCTCATCGGGACTCCAGCAGAATGGTTACGGGGCCGTCGTTCTGGATAAAAACCTGCATATCGGCGCCGAACTCTCCGGTCGCGACCGGGATGCGGTATCCTTTCAGCAGCCGGATAAATTCCTCATAGAGCGGAATCGCCGTTTCCGGGCGCGCCGCTTCGGTGAACGAGGGGCGGCGTCCGTGTGAGGCGTCGCCGTACAGCGTGAACTGTGAAATCACCAGTGCGCTCCCCCCGGTCTCGAGCAAGGAGCGGTTCATTTTGCCCGCGTCGTCCTCGAAAATGCGCAAATTCGCGCACTTTTCGGCGAGGAAGGCGGCCTCTTTGGCCGTATCCGGATGGGTGATCCCGAGAAAAATGACCAACCCGCGGCCGATTTCGCCTGCGATCGCGCCCGCGATTTCGACCTTGCCCCGAGCCGCCCGTTGTACCAGTGCTTTCATCGGATCAGGCGGGTGAATTCATTCCGGGTGGCCAGTTCGCGGCGGAAGGAGCCGACCATGGAGCTGGTGGTCATGAAGGAGTGCTGTTTCTCCACGCCGCGCATCTGCATGCAGAGGTGCTGCGCCTCCATCACCACCCCGACGCCCTCGGCGTCGAGGATTCCCATCAGCGCTTCGGAGACCTGTCTTGTGAGGCGCTCCTGAACCTGGAGCCGCCGCGCGAACATGTCGACGATCCGGGCCACTTTGCTGACCCCGATGATTTTACCCTGCGGAATATAACCGACATGGCATTTGCCGAAAAAGGGCAGCATATGGTGTTCGCAGAGGCTGAAAAATTCGATGTCCCGCACGATGACCATATCGTCGGACTCCGCCTCGAACAGCGCGCCGTTGACCACTTCCTCCAGCGTCTGGCCGTAGCCGCGCGTGAGGAACTTCATACTTTTTTCCACCCGTTTCGGGGTATCGACCAGGCCCTCCCGGTCAGGATTTTCCCCGATCATTTCGAGGACGGCACGGATTTGGTTCTGCATAGTTGAAATACCGGTTTAAAGCATTATGTTGTCAAAGGTATAACATACCCCGGAGCCGGGGAACTGTCAAGCGCGGCGGGGAAACAGTGGAAAAATTCTGTTTTTTTTGTGTTGCCTCCTTGACTTTTCATCGTTTTTCTGTCATAATAATAGCAGTTGTTGAAACGCTTCAATAAAAACAGGAGAATACGCCTGCATTGCAGATTTTACCGCGAATATTTTTTTTGCCTTCAATGTTGAACCGCTTTAATAAGTAAGGAAATGGAATGAAACGTAGATTTACACTGATCGAGCTCCTGGTCGTGATTGCGATTATCGCAATCCTGGCCTCGATGCTGCTGCCGGCGTTGAATCAGGCCCGGGAAAAGGCGCGTGGAACCACCTGCATGGGAACGATCAAGCAGATCGCGTTCGCGATGCTGGTTTATGCCGAGGACTTTGACGGAAGTACTCTCCCGTACACGATGACGGGATTCACTGAAAATCCGTACGGGCGCTGGTATTATCAGGAAATTTTTCCCACCAAGTACCTGGGAATAACTGTGACGGGCGGGAAGGATTGCTACTGGCCGAAAAATATGCTTTGTCCCAACGCCGTGAGCGAGTCCGCCGATAACTGGGAGGTCAAGTTTTTTGTCTCCCGCAGTTACGGGATCAATAAACGGTTCGGCAGCGTCATCGACGGCAAAGACGAGCAGTACTTTACCTATTACAAATTGACTAAAGTATATCAGCCCGGCAGCAAATATTTTTTCTCGGAAACGACTTCAAGCGGATTTGTCGCTGCGCATAACGGGCAATACA